>NZ_BAAAQA010000012.1:0-15528 GCF_039531425.1 Kocuria atrinae | reverse complement strand
TCACGTACCGCCGTTGGCGTGCTCAGCAATCCGGAATGACAGCTCCGGCCCTGTAAGGCCTCAGGTTGTGAGGCCTATCAGCCGCCGAGTCCAAGATCCAGCGAAACAACGCCAATGCCAATCACCAGTCCGGTGGCCAAGAAGAACCCGATCATGATCAGAACGAGGCCCCAAGGAGTCCCCTTCTGCGGGTTGGTGGGCTGGGTCTTCGGTGAGTCTTCCATGGTCTTCCCTTCGTTCAGCAGAGCTTCAAGTCTTGCAGGTTCGGAGTGGTGAGGGTGAAAGTGACATGTTCGCACCAGTTATTTGTAGGTGGGATGAAGTCGCAGCGTGATGTGATGATCGTGCAGAGAAGCAGCCACGCGGTAGCGGTTGCGTCCCCTCAGGCTTGTTCCAAATAGCCAACGCCCAAGTCTTCACACGCTTTGCGGAGCCGTTTGTCTCTCGTCCACAGCCTAGCTCCACCAACTAATGACACGGATCCGAGGAGATGTACATCAATCGCGCTTAATCCTCGCTCCCATAGTTGCCCACTGCGGACCAAAGTCATGGTCTCGAAATGACTCATCATTGGAAACTGTTCAAGGTTTTCAATCATCCCAAGTACGGAATCTCGATTCCTGATCGATCCCAGTGACAACTCCTGAACAACGAATGGGTGGTAGCCGACTAGGTTTTGTTCGAGAAGGGTCAGCATCACTGGCTCTGACCCATGAAGATGATCGATCCAAATCGAGGTATCGACCAGAATCATGCGGCTTGCCCGCGTTGACGCGGAGCAGCCGTAGCCTCCGGATCGCTTCCCCCCAGTGCAATAAGTCGTTTTGCGCTTTCAACTCGGATAAGCGTCTTCAAACCATCACGCAAGAGCACCGACCGTTCAGTGATCCCGGTCAGCTCACTGGCCTGAGCCAGCAGTTCATCATCGATGTTCACCGTGGTGCGCATGACATCCTCCAAGATCACCGAGACCTACATCATCTGATGCTGTATATGATGCCACCGAGATGGCCCAGAGACAACGGTCGTGGGCATCAAGTTTTCGTTGAATCGTCCGGAAAACCTGCAGGTCAGCTTGATAGAGATTGGGGAGACGCATGAAACCCACTGGCGGAAAGAGGACACCATGAAAATCACGATCATCGGCGGCTCGAAGGGCACCGGGGCCCACGTGGGAGCAGCAGCACTCCAAGCCGGGGACGAGGTCACCGTCTTGTCCCGCAGCGGTGATGTGCCCGGGGACGTGCGGAGCGTCGTCGGCAGCGCGACCGATCCTGCAGCAGTGCGTGAGGCAATTGCGGGCGCGGACGCCGTCGTCGTCACCGTGGGTGGGGCCAAGGGCGTCAAGCATCAGCGCGCCGAGGTGACGAAAACCGTGATTGCGGCGATGAAGGAGGCGGGCGTGGGTCGGCTGATCGTACAGTCGTCGCTGGGTGCAGGTAACTCTGCGTCGCAGCTCTCGGCGCCACTTAACCTGATCACGCCAATCGTGCTGGCCAAACCGCTGGCCGATCACAATGAGCAGGAAGCGGCTGTTGAGAAGTCCGGATTGGATTGGACGATCGTGCGTCCGTCGGGGTTGTCGGACAAATCCGCGACGGGTGAGGTCAAGGCTCTGGAAGTTGACCAGGAAGGCAAACTGGGCGGCTCGATTCCGCGAGCGGATCTGGCCGCGTACATGCTCGCAGCGGTGACCGATCAGTCCACATTCGGTAAGGCCATCGGCGTGAGCAGCCGGTAGTGAAAAGGGTCTCACAGCCCTGTATTCGCGCGGAACTTTCATATAATGGAAGTGTTCACATTCGAGGACGAGTAGGAGCACACCATGAGGGCATGGCATTTCGTTGGTACCCACAAGCCGTTCGAGCGCGTGGAGATTCCCGAGCCCACCGCTGGGCCGGGCAAGGTAGTCATTGACGTGAAAGCCGCTGGGTTGTGCCACTCCGACGTGGGCATCATGGAGGACGAGAAGTGGCTCGCCAACATGAAGGAACTTCCGGTCGTCCCGGGCCATGAGACCGCCGGCGTGATTGGCGAAGTTGGCGAGGGCGTTACCGACTGGAAAGTCGGTGACAAGGTTGCCGTCACCCCCATGGCCGAGTTCATGGGCTACATGGTCAACGGCGCGTGGGAGGACCGCGCGGAAGTTTCGGTCGAGGCACTCATCCCCATGCCCGAAGGCGTCAGCTTCGCTGAAGCAGCCGCCGCCACCGACGCCGGCATGACCTCCGTGGGCGCGTTGACCACCGGCGGTGTAGAGGCCGGCATGAAGGTTGGCATCATCGGTTTCGGTGGCCTCGGTCAGATCGGCGCCCGAGTTGCTCACTTACGCGGCGCCAAGGTGTACGTTGCGGAGATCAACGAAAAGGTCTGGGACCGCGCCCGTGAAGGTGGAGCCGTCAAGGTGGCCAAGTCCATCTCGGAGTTCGCCGACGACGAGCTCGACGTGATCATCGACTACGCCGGCTTTGGCGTGACCACCAAGGAAGCACTGGACGTCGTGAAGTGGTCTGGCGGAGGACGCGTGGTCCAGGTGGGCATGGGCAAGCTGGAAGCCACCATCGACATCTACCCGCTCATCCTTGGTCGCAAGGAACTGGTCGGTTCGCAGGGCGGTAGCAAGGAAGACATCCTGGAGACTATGAAGTACATGGCCTCCGGCGATCTCACTCCGGTCATCAGCGAGATTGATTTCGAGGAAATCGCGGACGGCATCCAACAGCTGATCGACGGCACCGCGGAGGGCCGATTGGTGGCGAAGGTCGCCGACTGACTCTGAAGCGCACAGCGTTAAGTGAGGAAAGTGCACCCGGGAGGCATCCTGGGTGCACTTTCCTCGCATAGGCCTTTCGGCATCACCGGTAGTCAGTCACTGTTGTTATGTGAGCGATGAACTGCACATGACCCCGTGGCATCTCGTGGCCTTTCTGGGCGAGGTCATTCTGTGGGGCTGCGCCGCGTGGGCGGGTTGGACCCTCGTCGGCGGACCCGGCCGGTTGCTCGCGGCCGCGGTGCTTCTGGTCGGGATCATCATTATCTGGTCCATTTGGGCCGCTCCCCGCGCCAAGTGGCGGCTTTCTTTGTGGCCGCGCCTCGGTCTGGTCACCGTGCTCGGGGTGGCCGTGAGTACATTGTTCTTGTCAGTCACGCACTGGCCCGGAATCATCACCGCGCTCAGTTCCACGGCAGCAATTGTGGCGGCCCAGTTCATGGACGATCGCACCGAGGGAGCGCCCTGACGCAGCGTCGTTGAACTACGACGCCGCTCGCGGCCTCACTGGAGTCCGCGCTCTTTAGTTCTTGCGCGCCACAAACACGAGTTCTCGGCCTGGGCGGTCAGGTGCATCTCGGATGGCCTCCACGGTGAATCCAGCATCTTCCAGTGATGCGGTGAGTTCGTCTCGGCTGCGGAACCGGAGAGTGCTCGTGGAGTCGATGCGAGCGCCGTCGTTGCGGAATATGGTGGGCGAATCAAAGGTGACCAGGGCACCGTCGACGTGGATGACGTGCGCCCAGTTTTCGACCTCGCCATCGCGGGGCGTGCTGACAACCTCATATGTTTGGTCGCGGATCCACCTTTCCCACGCGCGACGAGCGGGATCGCGCGATTCGAAGATGAGGCGGCCGCCCGGGCGGAGAGCGGAATGGGCAGCGATAATGGTGCCCAACCAGTCCTCGTCGGTGAGGAAAACCTGGGCGACGTTGGCGGTCATGAACGCCAGGTCGACTTGGAGCGGCAATACGTCGGGTGCGGTGCCGTGGACCCAGGTGACGTTGTCCGCGTGGGGTTTCTGACGGGCAATGTCGAGGGAGGCTCCGGCAGGGTCTACGCCGACCACGTCTACTCCCCTACTCGCGAGCAACGTTGCGAACGTGCCAGTGCCGCAGCCGATGTCCACGACGCGTGACGCGCCGAACTCGTCGACCATGGCCACGTAGGGGTCGAGGTCGCTGCGGTCACCCTCGATGACGTCGTGGACGGCGGCTAGTCGGGCGTTGTCGAAGATGGGGTCGGGCATGGTGCCATTGTCCACAAGTGCAGCGATGACTGTTCCGTTTCCCCTGATGGTTCGAAACTATTTGGACATGAACATTCGAGCACTTTCCAATTCCTACTTCACCGAAACGTCTGGAGCTAGTTGCAGCGGTCCTGGCCTAAATGGCAATGCCTCGACGCGGCGGATATCGCAAGGTAACTTGGAATGACAGGTGATCCGCTTATCGCCACATCGGCCCTCAAGCACTTGAGGAGTAAGGATGACATCCTTCATGCGTACCGGAATCCGATTCGCGCTTGGGACCTTGGCGACGGTTTCACAATGATCATTGGAGCAAGCCCTCCGGGGGCGCTATTGAAGATCGGCTACGTTCAGGGCGTAGACCACATTGTTATCATCCATGCGATGCCAGCACGCAGAAAGTTTTTAAGGTGATCCAGATGCCCCGCACTACTGATGAGATCCTTGCTCACGCGGACGAACTCGCAGCTCGGTTCGAGTCCTACGAACCAAACTCGAATGACGAGCTGAATGCGAACGCGATTCTGGAACTGCGCACCGCCGTCGCTGAACAGTCTGCGGCGCAGCGCCACATTCAAGAGGCCGTGCGACAGGCCCGGAACTCCGGGATGTCGTGGGCGGCGATAGGTAGCTTGGTGGGAACATCAGGCGAGGCCGCCCGGCAAAGGTATGGAAACCAAGCGGCTTGAGAACCTCATGATGTGTCGCCCTCGAACCAACTTTTTCCTGATAGGCGTGCACTCATGACCGCTCAACCAACACCATTTGCTATGTACCAGGAAGGCCCTACCTGCATGGAACCAAAGCCCGGTTCGTTCCGGGAGAGCTGCTGACGCCTGGATACGCCTCGGACTTCGAGGGCAGCCGCACATTGCGCCACGTCTACATCACTCAAACTCTGGACGCCGCGGCATAGGGTACCGAACTGGCCGCCGGGCCTGTGCCTGGACGGATCTACATTGTGGAACCGACCGGAGCTATCGAAGATGATCCGCATGTCACCGACAAACGATTCCCTGGTAACCCCACCCGTTCCTACCGAAGCTTGGGGGCCGTTCGCATCCTGTCGGAGCTGAGGAACTGGACCGGGCATACTGCGGATCAGCTCCAGACCATGATGGGCGGGCTGGCAGGCCTCCGGGCTCGTTGTAAGAACACGATCATTGACGAACGACCACGCGGAGTCGCCACGCAAACCGAGTGTGGTGTGAGGAACAAGCGTGTGTGAGGCAGTTTTTCCGCGCTTTCCTCCCCTGAGGCTTTGTCCTCCCCTCCTACGCCCGCCCAAGCCAGTCCGATAGTGTGGCATGCATCACACGCAAGACAATTCGCGGGCCAGCGACAGTAGCCCCGCTTCAGGAGGAACCGTGTCCAACAACGTGTACAACATCACCGAAATCGTCGGCACCTCCCCGGAGGGCAGTGACGCCGCGATCACTAACGCGCTGGCCGAAGCATCCAAGTCCTTACGCAACCTGGACTGGTTCGAAGTTCAGTCGGTTCGCGGCCACATCAAGGACGGCAAGGTCGCAGACTGGCAGGTCACCATCAAGGTCGGCTTCCGTCACGAGGGCTGACGCAGAAACACGGCACTGGTCACCGCCGCCAGGTCGTGGGATCTCCCGCGGCCTTGTCCGGGTCCAAACCCCATGACTCAGCAATGAGCTCCAGAGAGCGATTGTTAGATTCCGTAGTCGGGCCCTTGACCAGGAGCATGAGCTCGTCGGCCTGTGCTCGTTCGGTGAAGTGCTGCAGATAGTCCGCAACCTGATCGCCGGTGCCCACGCCGTAATAATCGAGCATTGATGCGTAGTGCTGGCCGGCCGGTGAGGCCAGCAGCTGGGCGACCTCGCCGTCGCTCGCCGACCGTCCGTTGAAATGCATTGCCAAAATGTGCTGACGCACCATTTCCTCGTAGATCCGCTTCGCTTCGTCCTCGGTGTCTGCGGCGGTCACGTTGAGGGCCGCGATCACATACGGTTCGGACATCACTGACGACGGCTCGAACGTTTCCCGATACACGGCAACAGCTTGTTCGAGCATCGGCGGAAACAAATGCGATGCGAACGAATACGGTAACCCAAGTTTTGCCGCCAGCTGCGCTCCGTACAGAGACGAGCCCAGAATGTAGACCGGTACGTTCGTGCCTCTTCCGGGGACAGCTTGGATACCGGGGAACGGGGATTCCCCCTTGAGATACTGCATCAGTTCCACGATGTCCGACGGGAAATTCTCGGCTCCGTTGAGCGGGCGGCGTAGGGCGCGGGCCAGCGTGGTGCGATCAGTTCCGGGCGCCCGCCCCAGTCCCAGGTCAATGCGACCGGGATACATCTCTTCAAGGGTGCCGAACTGTTCCGCGACCACGTACGGAGAGTGGTTGGGCAGCATGACGCCGCCCGCGCCCAGTCGGATTGACGATGTATGGGCTGCCACATGGGCAATTACCAAGGACGGCACCGCAGACGCGATCGAGGACGTGTTGTGGTGCTCGGAATACCAGACCCTCGAATACCCCAGTTGCTCAGCTTTCTGCGCCATGGCCACGGAGCGTCGGAACGCATCGGCGGGACGCTCGTTGTCGTAAAAACTGGAGAAATCGACAACGGACAGGGGTACTCGGGAAACCACGGGGACTCCGTTCTGGTAGTTCTGATGTTGCTGAGGGGACTTTTCTGGACGGTCTATGGTCAGCCGTTCATGGCGGATTCCACCAGATTGCTGCCCTCGAGTCCGCTTCCGTCGACGACGGCGCTCTGCCAGACATCGGTCGTGGTCACCACGGCGAAGTTCGAGTTCAGTAACGCCATGAGGGTCTCGTGGACCTGCTGAGCAGAGGCGGAACCCGCGGCGTTGGACAAGGCAATGGCTCCCGTTGCGTCCGACAACACCTCCACGGTCAACCCGCGCGGCTCTGCGTCCACGGCGGTGCCCAGAATGCAGTTGTTGGTCATGTATCCAACCAACGTGATGGCCTCGATCTGGTTCTCGCGAACCCACTCATCAAGGTCGGTTTCGGGGAAAATGCTCGCGAAAGACTTGGTCGCGTGCTTCCAGGTATTTCCGAGTCGTGCGGCGATGTCCGGGTGGAGCTCTTGCCCGTTTGATCCTTCGGCGAAGACAGGGAACCCTTCGGGAGCCACGTGCTGAATGACCGCAATCGGCATGCCAGCCTGCTCGGCTGTATCCACGGCACGGAGAATATTGGCCAAAGAATCACTGCTCGGCGGGTACTTGATGGCCAGCGGGCCCTCGAAGTACTCCTGCTGAACATCGACCAGGATCAGTGCGCGGCGGGGTGCGGTCATGAAGATTCTCCTAGCTAAAAGTGGGCGATCGGAAGATTCACTACCCATCATCATTCCGGCTGACGTGAGATACCGTGAGTGGCACAAGAGCACACTGTCGATGGAATCGGGCCAAAAATGAAAATTGCGGTGCACGTGTTCGAGGGCATCACGATGTTTCATGCATCGGTGCCGCTGGAGGTTTTCGGTGAGGTATCGCGCCAGGGCCTCGCTGAAGACTGGACAGTCACCGTGTGGAGTGAGGATGGTCGGCCGGTTCGAACCGCCGAGGGTCTGGTACTTGCCGATCTTGCGGGGCCGGACGCGGCGGCGTCGGCGGATCTGCTGGTATTCCCTGCGTGGCGACCAGACCTTTGCCCGCCGTCGCCAGACGTCACGGGGCTAATTCGCGCGTCGCACGAGCGCGGGGCAAATGTTGCCGGGCTGTGCCTCGGCGCGTTCCCGGTGGCGGCATCGGGGGTGTTGGATGGCCGGACGGCGGTGACGCACTGGGCGGGGGCCGCTCAGTTCTCGGAACGATTCCCGCAGGTGGTCGTGGAGCCGGACGCGCTGTATATCGATCACGAGGATGTCCTGACCTCGGCAGGAACGGCATCGGCCTTGGATGCGTGTCTCCATATCGTGCGTACGCGCCTCGGCACAGCCGCGGCGGCGCGCGTGGCGCGGCACCTAGTCATCGCCCCGCACCGGGAGGGTGGACAAGCGCAGTACATCGAACGCCCATTGCCTGTTCAGCAGGGTCAGGGGCCGATCAGCGAGGTCGTCGATTGGGTGCTGGCCAACCTCGACCAGTCGCTGTCGGTTGATGAACTGGCGGAGCGGGCGCGGATGAGCAAACGCAATTTCACGCGTCGTTTCCGCGAAACAACAGGCACGACGCCAGCTAAATGGGTCACCGAACGGCGGCTCGACGAGGCACGTACCCTGCTCGAGACGACGCCGTGGTCGGTCGCCCGGATTGCCCGGGCCTGTGGGTTCGGCAATCCCGTGACGTTTCGGCAGAGCTTCGTGGCCAGTTACGGCACCACGCCGACGTCGTATCGCAAGCGGTTCACGGGTTCGTAAGTGTGCGGGCGCGATGAGTTCGCTGTGGGGAATTTGTGCACCCCTGCCTGTAGTTTTGCAGATCGCTATTTGAGCAGCCGGTCCATACGGCGATCACTGAGTTTCTTGCCATCTGTTTGGCATGTGGGGCAGTACTGCATCGAGCGATCCACGTAGGACACTTCGGCCACGGTCCCACCACACACTGCGCAGGCCTGCCCCGCGCGATCGTGGACGCCGAACAACGACTTTTTCGTTGCCTTGATACGATCCAGCGGCACATTGGTCAGAGCAGCTTTGGCTTCGGTCAATACCTCTTGCAGTGCCGCGTGGAGGGTCCTGACCTGTTCGGCGTTCACCTTATTGGCTGCGGCGAAGGGCGAGAGTTTGGCCCGGTGCAAGATTTCATCCGACCACGCATTGCCGATCCCCGCCATGACGGTCTGATCCGTGAGGATCGTCTTCAGACGCGAGGCTGTCCCGCTGAGCGTCTCGGCAAACTCATCCAAGGTCACCGCGTCGGCTTCGGGGCCCAGCCGCTGGAGCCGTTCCAGTGAGTTGGGGTTGTCTGTGATCCAGAGGGCCATGCTCTTACGTTTACCTTGCTCCGTGAAGTCCAGGCGAGCGGCGTCGTCGCCCTCGAAATCCAACCGCACGGCCAGAGGACCGGACCTGGCCGGGGGCTTACCAGAAGCCATGCCCTCCCCTAGCTTGAACCAGCCCGCCAGGGCGAGGTGCACAACGGCATGACGCCCCTCCGCTTCCATCAGCAAGAATTTGCCACGGCGCGAAACACCCGTCAGCTTCCGCCCTGCCAGAGAGGTGTGGGGCGGCTCCGCAGTTTTCAAGACACTGAAGGCAACCACCTGAAATTCGCGGAACCGGTGACCCACCACGCGGTCCCGGAGTTGTTCAACGGCTGCGTCAAGCTCGGGGAGTTCAGGCATGTTCCCATCCTCCGTCTATTGGGCACTCGACGGGTGATGGACCACGTCATCTAACCCCAGCCAGTTCGCCAGCGACTGTAGATGATGCTGCAGGGCGGGCAGCGCCTCGGGCGGGGCATCGGGCTCCCACGTGCACTGCTTCACCAGGAGACGGCCGAAGGCCCGGTCTGCTTTCAGATCCACCCGCGCCACCAGACGGTCTCCGAAGATGAAAGGCAGCACGTAATATCCGTGAATACGGCGGTGGGCCGGGGTGTAGATCTCCAGGCGGTAACGCATTCCGAACAATGCTTCGGTCCGCTCCCGTTGCCAGATCAGCGAGTCGAAAGGGCTCAGGAGAGCTTCCACGTGAGCCTTCCGCGGAATCCGCGCAGAGGTGTCCAGGTACACGCGATCCGACCAACCAGGGACCGTCACGATCTCCAGCTCTCCGTCTGCCACCAACGTTGCCAGAGCCCGGTTGGTTTCGGCAGCTCCCAGCCGGAAGTAGTCGCGCAGGCACCGAGCCGTCCCAATGCCGTGGGCGCGGGCAGCGATACGCACCAACTCGCGATGAGCGGTCTCCGAATCCACCGGCTCGCGTGGCAGACCAAGATGCTCTGGCAGCACGTAGGTGCGTTCGAACTGCGCATTTCGTCCTGCACTCGTGATGTCGCCGGACCAGAAAAGGTACTCGAGGGCGGTCTTGACGGCGGACCAGTTCCAGCCCCAGGCGCCCTCGCGGCGGGGAATGTCCACCGTCATAGCCGCGTCACATTCCCTGGCTGTTATCGGGGCTCTTGCGCTGACTTCCGCCAGAACTGCCTGGACGAGTTCAGGATGCTCTTGTTGGACGCGGCGCATGCCTCCCCACGCTTCATGCTTGGCACGCTCTCTCCGGAATCCCAGCAAGGGCCAGGTGGAAGGCGGGATCATGCTTGCTTCGTGCGCCCAGTACTCAACCAGCCGCCGCGGTTCGCGATCCGTGAACTGATCCAACTTGGTCCTGTCATAACTGCCCAGGCGCGAAAAGAACGGCAGGTAGTGACTTCGGGTCAGCACGTTGACCGAGTCGATCTGGATCACACCCACCCTGTTGATGACTCGTTGCAGATGTCGAGCCGTGGTCTTCCCCGGGGCGGGACGGGAATCCAGAAACCCCTGAGCAGCCAACGCGATACGCCGCGCCGTCGGCAGACTGATCCTGCGAGGCGTGCGGGCTTCGAGCGTTGTCATGACGCTGTCGAGACTGCTCTGGCCCGGTCCCCGGTCAGGTCGGCTCATGAGCTCAACCATATGGCGTGCTTCCGACATGCAGACCTGCCGCCGGACGATTCGAATGAGGGCCGTTCACCGCCCGGCCGGCAAAGGGCTACGCGCATCCGGGAAGTTCCTAGGGCTATCCCCACTGTCCCAGCAACGGAGAGTGCGTAGTGTTGAGGGCATGAACTCACTATTTGAAACCATGCGTAATCTCGGCTTCCGACGTGGACCCCAGCGACTCGTCGCTGGCATCGGCGGAGGTATCGCCGCCAAGTGCGGCGTCAACGTGTGGGTGGTCCGCCTGCTGATTCTGCTGTCCTTCTTGTTGCCGGTCATTGGTATCGCGGTGTACCTGCTGGCTTGGGCAGTTCTGCCGTGGCAAGACGGCAGCATTCCGTTAGAGAAGTCGCTGCGAAAGTAGGGCATACGGCAGTCAATTAGCCGATCAGTGGATATATCCACTGATCGGCTAATTCATGTGTCCGATGTCCTCAGGGAAGCGCAAGAAAGTCACGCAGCCACTGATCGACTTCTCGCATTGTTTCCGCGTCGACAGTGCCAATGTGACCAACCACGCGATCTCGAGTGACGGTCCGAGGCTGCTCCGTCATAGCGAACGTCGCTCGCGACAGGCCAAGTTCTGGGCCCCGCACAGGGATATGGTTTGGCCATCCCCGATCGGTTGTTGTGGCTGGCACGATGATCATCAGCGTGTCCGCCTGCTCAAGGTAGAGATCACTTGCCACCACAAGGGCCGAGCGGCGTCCGGACTGTTCACGCCCACGCACCTGATCGAGTTCGATCCACACGACGTCTCCTCGCCGGAGTTCACTCACCCAACGGATTGACCATCGTCGAGCGTCACGTCCCAGACACGATATTCATCCCAGTACGTGGCATCCGCAGCTCTAAACGCCCGGCCAAAGGCTTCCATGCGCTGTCGTCGCTCATGCGCATCCAGCAATTTCTCAATGAGACCCGCCGCAGTCAGGCCCCGCTCTTGTGCATCACGGTTGATCCGATCCCGCAGCTCGGGGCTCACCTTGATGGTTGTATTCATATAAACATTCTGTTGCTGAGGTATACAGAATGGTATACCTCGATTCAGAGACGGAGTCGGGAAGACGACTAAGACCGCTTTCCTCTGTTCCTCAGCGGACGGATCGATCCTCGTAGGCGCAGATTCACCACGTTGATACTTCAAAACGAAATCGCGATGTCCGTGTCCAGCTCAGCGCGTAGTCCTAGATCCACGGGGAGAGCGCTCCGAGGGGCTTCGGCGGAGCGCGATGGCGAATCATGTCCGACCAATTCGTACGAAAGAATACTGCCCTCGCTGCTCAAGCGGATGACGTACTGCTCAGGCTTTATCCCCGAGACACCAGTGGAGCGAATGGCCTCCACGACGATCAGCCAACCGCCGTCGCCAGTGCGCTGCAGCTCAATGACTTTGCTCGCTTCGTGACCGGTGGTTCGGCTCACCTCTCGAACCGCCGTTGAGATCGCCTCTGGCACGTTCGACCGGTTTGGCCTGGCGAGGTCCGTCGAGTGCTGTGACGTCTTTCGATGAGCGTTCTTCAAACTGGGACGCCACTTGCGCCGGTGTTTGGCCATTTCTACGGCCTCCTTGTGCGCTACATGGATGGTGCTCCGCATGAAGTGGATCGCATCCGTTGGCTGCCTGGCTTCATGCACCTTCACTGGTGTGTGTTTGCGCCCATGACACCATGATTGGGGACACGGCACCAGGAGGATGGGGACTCCAGCTGACGTGATTGAACGCAGTTCTCCGTCATGACTGCACTGCGATGAACCGTTCTACCTCATCGGCCAGGTCCTGAGTTGCCCTAGTACCGTCGAGTTCAATCGTGGCTCCTCTACGCAAGAGCAGTTCAACCGTTTCCACATAGTGCCGAATTTCAGCTTGTTGAGGCGCTGATTTCCCATAGGGATTGTTGCTGCGGGTCCGCACCCGCTCCAGAAGGATGTCCAGCGGTGCGCTCAAAAGAATTACTTGATCAAAACGATTATAGAAATTGACCTGGTTCTCCACGGTTCCAGACACCACCACATTGTGCGGCTCTGCCAAAAGGCGCGAGATCCGCTCTTCGTTCCACGATCCGTCTGGAAGTGTCCAACCGTCATAGTCGGTATCGACCGTGTCGTGCCCCCGGCGCCGCAGCTCCTCAAGAAGAGTCGACTTGCCGGCCCCTGACATGCCGGTCACCAGAATCCGCGTCATTCACCCACAATAAGTCGAACCCACCAGTCTCTCCGCCTGGCCATGGACCACACTTCGTTCACGACGACGCCGACGTCGCGCTGCCGCCTCTCCACGGAGCCCTGAGTTTTCGTTCAGTGCAGCGAACGGTCCGCCTCGCCGACGCTCCAACGTCGGAAGGGGACCTCGAGCCCGCTGCGAGTCGGCGCGCACACGAATGGCCCTGCCGTGACGCCTTCCCGTGCATCAAAGGGCGCGACGCGAACAAGCTGCCAGGGTCCGTCCGAACAGCGAGCGCGGACGATGAGAGCGTCGTCGGCCCAACTGATCCGCATGGTCACCGGTTGGCCAGACCAGCCCGGAACGGGCGTAGCCGACCAATCGGAACGACCATTCGTGACCACGGCACCAATGTGAGGATTGCCATCGGTGAATTCGATTCCCGCTTTGCCCCAATGCTCCGCGGAGACTCGAACGAAAACTCCTGCCCGGTCGAACTGCTCCTCGAACGGAGTACCGAACTCGACCTCCATGGAAGTCCTGGGAGTAAAGCTCGCCAGCAGAGCATGTTCGGTGTCATGAACAAAACCGTACGACGTGTGCCGCCAAGCGTCGGATCCTTCCGCCGCCGTTACATGGAGCGTCCCGTCCTTGGACACTTTGGTCGACACTGGCCGATTCGTCCATCGTCCGGCCTCCCAAGGAATATCCCGCGAGGCGGATTGCGTGGGTATGACGTCACTCATGCGATCGACCGTACTCCGCCCACTGATGCGGTCGGTCACGTAAAGATGCCTGGTTGGTGAAATCAGCACCGTGGTTCATTGGCACTCGTTCGCAGTTGGAGCAAACGGCTCATCCCCCGGCAACCAAATCCAACCTTCTCGTTTGGCTTTCTCTGTGAGGTCAATCGGAGACGGTTCACAGCGGCCCCTCTCTACTTCCCGCGCTACTAGGGCAGCAATGACCGCGTCCAACGCATTGTCATCGGCCGCGCAGAGACCTCTGTGCCCATTCCAGTCCAGCCACGGAAGCTTTTCGGATACCGAGTCCACCAGTTCCGATCGCTGTGCCGAATTCTTCACTCCCTTGTAACCCCGGTAAGCCAAGCCCCAACACTTCAACGCAGCCGCGGGGTAAACCTCGC
Organism: Kocuria atrinae; assembly: GCF_039531425.1. Lineage (NCBI taxonomy): Bacteria > Bacillati > Actinomycetota > Actinomycetes > Micrococcales > Micrococcaceae > Kocuria > Kocuria atrinae. The sequence goes on along the minus strand of NZ_BAAAQA010000012.1, from coordinate 1,603 downwards.
ACACCACGCCCGCACCATCCCTACATACATTCGTCCCCAAGCCCCGAAGCCTCGCCTCAATCCCCGCCCACCGCAACGCGGGATAGGCAATCCGATCCGTTGAAACGCTCAGCGGGGTCAGCCCCGTTCGCTGATGCACAGCTTTATCCGTAGCTCGCAGCGCCAGGTCCCGCCGCCATTCCGAGCCTGTACTAGCCGGGGCCTCAAGTGTCCCCCTCGCTTGCGCCTCAATGACGCTTACGAAATCCTCGGGCCAACCGAACGGAACATCGACACCTGCACGCTCAGCCGTCCTGATGGCATCAATCAGGTCCTCGTCGGTCGCGCCTATTCGAACCACGTCGACGACGACGCTCCCGGCACCTTCCCGAAGCACCGCAAGACCCGTGCGTTTTACGTCAGCGGCCAGGTCGATTCCAATAAAGGTCATGGTGCCAACGTAGCCGCCACTAGGTGTTGCGGGGCATGAGGTTCTTGTCAGGGGTGTGTTGGTGAGGTGAGGAACGGGCTCCTTGCCCAGGATGGAAGTTGCTACAGCGACCGTCCAAGACGAAAGAGCCCGTTCATGACCCACCGTAATGCACCCTTGACCCCTACCGGCCGGCTGCGCATGGTGTTGGGCCACCTCGATGACGGGATCCCCAAGGCCCACGTGGCCGCCGAGTTCCGGGTCTCGCGCCCCACCGTGAGCACCTGGGTGACCCGCTATCTGGCCGAAGGTGAGCAGGGTCTAACCGATCGCCCCTCGACCCCGGCCACCTCCCCGGCCCAGATACCACCGCAAGTGGTGGAACGCATAGAAGCCCTGCAGCGGGGGCGCAAGTGGTCCGCGCGCCGGATCTGGCACCACCTGGCCGCCGGCGGCTACGACCACGACCCCGCCCAGGACCCGGGGCTCTTCCACGCTCCGGTGATCATCGCCCTACGCACCGTGGGCCGGTGGCTGGCCCGGCTGGGGATCTCCCGGCTGCGGGATCTCACCCCCGACGGGGACAACGCCCGAAGCGCCCCGGCCAGGATTCGGGCGTACTGGCCCGGGCATATGATCCACCTGGATGTGAAAAAGGTCGGCAAGATCCCCGACGGCGGCGGGTGGCGCACCCACGGCCGCGGCACCACCAAGGCGAAGGCGGCCAAGCGCGGACCCGGGGCCAGGGTCGGCTACACCTACCTGCACACCGCCATCGACGGGTTCTCCCGCCTGGCCTACACCGAAGCCGCCGAGGACGAGAAAGCGGTCACCACCATCGGGTTCTTCTCCCGGGCCAAAGCGTTCTTCGCCGCCCACGGCATCGAAAGACTGTGCCGGGTGGTCACCGACAATGGGTCCAACTATCGCGCCGCGGACTTCACCCGCACCGTGAAGGCCCTGGCCTCCCGCCACCAGCGCATCCGCGCCTACACGCCCCGGCACAACGGGAAGGTCGAACGCTACAACCGGCTACTGGTCGATGAGGTGCTCTACACCCGCACCTACACCAGCGAACACGCCCGACGCACCGCGGTGGCGGTCTGGGTCAATCACTACAATTACCGGCTCTTCAGAGTTGAGTGTGGGCGCGCCGGTGGTGCGGGGTAGCTGGGGATAGACGTCGAGGTCCTC
>NZ_BAAAQA010000011.1:0-48006 GCF_039531425.1 Kocuria atrinae | reverse complement strand
CGCTTGCAGTTCGCCACCCCATACGAAACCCTCGAAGAGTACCTGTTGCAATGACCCGTTGAATCCGCCCGGTGAAATGGGTTCTAATGACCCTTGAGGTGCGTCCAAGGGTGCTTATGACACCTGAGCGGTCGGCTGGTCGCGGTTGGTGCTGAGCGAGAATCTGCCATTTCCATGTTTAGTCATGTAAATGACGTTTCTCCTAGTCGGCAGCTCGTAACAATGATGTTTATAGGTCTCTTTTCGGCTTTTACTTCCCCCAACCCTTGATCCTCGTGGGCCCTAGTGCCCACACTCACTGGAGAAGACATGAGTGGGGCGCTCATGCAGGTCAGGGGGCAGTGTGGGGGAAGACTCTAATACGAGTGCGACCTCGACCCATCCAGGTCGATGGCGAAGAAAAACCATAGATACCATCGGAGTCCTCGGCGCTCTTGTGGGGCTGATTACCGGTGTTCCCAAGATTCCCGAAGTCTTTGGATATTCCGGGTGGAACTTACTTCCTGATTCCCCACCCATTCTCAACCTGTTGTCTCTTGTGCTGCTACTTTCCGCATGCGTATGTCTGTTCCTTCATCACAGACAGAAACGACAACCCGGGAGTGCGCGCACCAGGAGATTTCTCATCGCGTTCATCTCCTTATTCGCGGTTGGCATCGTTCTAGCGGCCGTATCCCTGTTCTGGCCCCCACCATCAGGCGGCAATTCGAGTGACGAGCGGACATTCATCGAGAGCGTCCACCCGGCTCCGGAGAGATACCAAGTTCAGCGTGACGGCAGCACCGCAACCGTCAGTGGCGTGGAGATGCAGGCGAAGTCCTGCCCCCAGGAGTCCTCGTCATTTGACATCACTGCGCTTGAGCAGGGCGACAGAGTGAGCTTCTCGCTTAAAGGCTATCCCGGTGACAGTGCATCCGGATCCTATGCGGTCACCGCCCAGGGCGCAGGAATATCAGAAAACTATCGGATATCCGACGGCGCAATTCAGCGAATTCAAGCGACCGCTCGGGAAAAAGGCGACTTGAACATCACCATTTCCGCTCAGCATCGTCCAGAACTGGGTTCTTCCTGCAATGCAACCAGTGAAGTTTTAGCGATAGACGACGCGATCCTCAACTAACAGACCCATCCCCTCACCCATAGGAGCTACAGATGCGTTCACGTTCGACGGCCGGTGCCGGCCTGGCCCTAGCCTGTCTGCTCGCGCTAACCGCCTGCGGGGGCGGCGGCTCATCCGACGATTCCGGTAACGAAGAACCTGCCGCAGTCGAGTCCACCGCTGAAGCTGCAACCGCGAATGAGATTCCCGATCTCGTGGGTATGGATCAGTCCAGCGCAGAGGAGCAGCTGACGGAGCTGGGTGTGCGGTTCGATTCCAAGGTGGAGTCCTCGTCTGAAGACGCTGGACAAGTGATTGCGCAAGATCCCGAGGAAGGCACCCCGGTCGGAGGCGATGGCCCTCAGGTGACACTCACAGTCGCCGGGGACCCGCCGGCTGTTCCCAATGTCATGGGCTCTTCCGTTGATGACGCGCGCCGAGACCTTGAGAAGCTCGGATTCACCGTTGAAGAAACGGATGTCTTCGCGCCGGATGCGCCCAACGGTGAAGTAGTCGGGCAGGACCCCGAGGCGGGCGACAATAATGCTGCCACCGTGACCTTGGAAGTAGCGCGCCCGCCCCAGAGCATGCCTTTCAAGGACACTAAACCCATCACATCCGGTGGATCTTCCGGCCCCCAGACCGAAAGTGCGGAAATCGGCAACGTGGAATATGCCGAAGCTTGGGTGCTCGAGTCCCATAGTTCGTTCAATAGGTCGTCGAACGAGTTTGGCGTCAATCTCGCCGGGGATTACAGCGAGGTGGAGGGCAAGCTCGGCATCAATACGTCCTTGAGCGATACTTCCTGCAAGGCCACGGTGACGTTCTCGAATGAGCAGGGCAGACCGCTGGGGGAAAATACATACAACGTCACGTTCTCAAACCCCGTTGATGTGAAGTTCTCCGTGGCCGACGTCATTCGACTCAATATCGATGCCCGCCTGAACGCAGACCAGGGTGACTGCAGCTTGGTGTTCGGCGACTTCCAGGCGACCGGGCTGAAGGAAAGCTCCTCGGATTCGACGGGCTCCTCGTCATCGGCCAACCCCTCGGAGAGTGCTTCCGAAGAACCGAGTGAATCCGCCTCCCCGGAGAGCACGTCTTCCCCGAGCAGTCAGTAATTCAGTCACGGAGGAACATCCAAGGCGCCGGTAGCGCCTCCCCCACCATCTAAGGGGCCGCTAGAACCTTCTCGCAAGGCGGAAAGGGTTCTAGCGGCCCCTCAGGTGCGAGCCATGGTTCCAGCGCCACCTCAGATGCACCCCGTACACACAGCGCACTCCTGTCACCCAAATGTGGGGAAAAGTGGTTGGCCACCCTAACCTGGAAAGGTTGCTGACCGACTACCCCCGCAGGAGTCCCCGTGTCTTCCAGTAGTAAGCGGCCGCCCAATCCAGCTGATTCACAGGCCGATCCTTCGCCACCTCGTGTGGATGTTCGCAGGCCAGCGAGCCGCATGGACGCCACGCGTTCGTTCCTGAGCGAGATCAGCTACCCCCACAACATTCACCCGGCGTTGGTGCCCGGTGTGTCCGTGGATGACCAGAAAGTCCGCTACGGCGTGGACAAGCTGGTGGTGGGTGTGGCCGGTGCGCTCATCGTCGGGTTCATCATCTGGGGCATTCTGGCCACGGAATCACTCACGGCGGCTTCCACCGCTGCGTTGAACTGGACCATGGTGAACATGGGCTGGGTCTTCAATGTGCTGGCCATCGGCCTGTTGCTCTACCTGCTGTATGTGGCGCTCTCGAAGTACGGGCGCATCCCGCTGGGTCTGGACAATGACAAGCCCACCTACTCCACCGCCTCGTGGGCGGCCATGCTGTTCGCCGCGGGTATCGGTATCGGCATCATCTTCTTCGGCCCGTTCGAGCCGATGACCTACTTCCTGTCTCCGCGTCCCGGGTCCGCTGATCCCGCCACCGTGGACGCCATGACCAAGGCCGCCGCGCAAGCCGCCCTGCACTGGGGGCTCAATGCCTGGGCCATTTACGGTCTGGTGGGTGTGGCCGTGGCCTATGCGTCCTACCGCCGCGGCCGCGTGCCCCTCATGAGCTCCGTGTTCGCCCCGTTCTTCCGCAACGGCAATACGGACAACACCGCGGGCAAGATCATCGACATGCTCGCCATCATTGCCACGCTGTTCGGCACCGCCGCCTCGTTGGGTATCGGCGCATTGCAGATCGGTCGCGGCGTGGAAATTTTCGCGGGACTGGGCCCCACGGGCAATAACGCGGCCCTCATCATCATTGCAGTACTGACCGGCGGCTTCATCGCGTCGGCCGTGTCCGGCATTGCCAAGGGCATTCGCTGGCTGTCCAACATCAACATGGTGCTGGCCGTGAGCCTCGCATTGTTCTTCTTCATCGTGGGCCCCACGGCTTTCCTGCTGAACTTCGTGCCGTCCGTGGTGGTGACCTACTTCGGTGAGCTCCCCGACATGTTGTCCGCGTCCATGGCGGACGGTGAAGACATGCAGGCGTTCCTGTCCTCGTGGACCACGTTCTACTGGGCCTGGTGGGTTTCCTGGGCGCCCTTCGTGGGCGTGTTCGTGGCCAAAATTTCCCGCGGCCGCACCATCCGCCAGTTCATCCTGGGCGTGCTGTTGATCCCCTCGTCCATCGTGGTGCTCGCGTTCACCGTGCTCGGCGGAACCGCGATCCACCAGCAAATGGAGTCCAATGCCATTGCACCGGACGGCACCGCAGCCACCCTGCCGGCCCCGGAGGAAATCTTCTTCGTGGTCCTGGACGGGCTACCCGGCGCAGGAATCATGGCTGGCATCGTGGTCATCATGCTCGCGATCTTCTTCATCACCACGGCGGATTCCGCCTCGGTGGTGGCATCGCAGATGTCCCAGCGCGGCAACCCCGAGCCCAAGAAGACCGTCACGGTGTTCTGGGGCCTGTGCATGGCCGGCATCGCCGTGGTCATGCTGCTGGTGGGTGGCCAGAACGCGCTCACGGGCCTGCAGAACATGATCACCGTGACCGCGCTGCCGTTCACCGTGATCATGTTCGGAATGGTGGTGGCCTTCCACAAGGATCTGCGCCGCGACCCCATGATCATTCGCGAGAAGTATTCCCGCTGGGCTATCGACAAGTCCGTCCGGCACGGCATCGACGAGTACGGCGATGACTTCACCCTGTCTATCGAGCGTGCCTCCGGAGACAAGAGCAAGTGGGCCGCGGGCGCGGACTTCGATTCCACCGCCCCCGAGGTCACCGACTGGTACCAGCGCACGGACGAGGACGGCAATCCCGTCCCGTACGACTACGAGACCGGCGAGTACACGGAGGAGAACGACGTCGTCACGACCAAGGACGATTCCGAAAAGTAGCCGCAGCAGCACAACGCGCCGGCCTCCCTTCGGGGAGACCGGCGCGTTTTTCGTGTGGCGTTACGACGACGCCGCCCAACTAGCCGCCTGCGCCGTGCGCCTTGGCCGGGCGGTACAGCATGAGGGCCTGGGACACCTTGCGGGGCGTGGGGCGGGTACCTCGCGACATGCGCACCACATCGCCTGAAGCTCCCGCTGCGAAGATCTTGGAGGATTCACGGCGTGATTCCCGCTCGCGGTCCAGTTCCTCCGACAGCTCCGTGACGCGTGACTGCAGCGCACGCACCTGGTTCTCCAGCTGCATGATCCGCTTGATGCCCTCCAGGGACACGCCCTCCTGGGACAGTTCCTGGATCTGGCGCAGTTTCTCCACGTCCAGCTGGGAGTAGCGGCGCGCGCGGCCCGATGCTCGGGAGGGCGTGACCAACCCCATGCGGTCGTACTGCCGCAGGGTCTGGGGGTGCATGTCCGCGAGCTCGGCAGCCACCGAGATCACAAAGACGGGCTGTGTGAAATCAAGTGCCATGTCACTGCGCTGCCTTCTCACTCAAGCCGGCGCGGGGTTCGAAGGACTCTGTGGCCTCCGCGAACGCGGTGACCGCTTCTTGAGCCTTCTCGTCCAACGTATCCGGCAGATCGATCTGGACCGTGACAATCATGTTGCCGGTCTTCCCGCCGGAAGTGAACCCTTTTTCCTTGACGCGGAACCGTCGACCGGAGGATGTCCCGGCGGGAATCCTCACATTCACGTGGTTTCCGTCCAGGGTGGGCACCTCAATGGTGGCTCCGAGCGCGGCCTCACCCACGGTCACCGGCACGGTGACCGTGACGTTCTGGCCGTCGCGGGCGAAGAACGGGTGATCCTGGACCTTGATGGTCACGAACAGGTCGCCGTTACCGCCCGGGCCGGAATGGCCCTTGCCGGACACCTTGAGACGCTGACCGTCCTTGACGCCCTGCGGCACGCGCACCGTGGTGGACTGGCCGTTTCCGCGGCGCAATTTCACCGTGGTGCCGTTGTAGGCCGAACGCAGCGGGACGGTCGTGGTGGTGTGGATATCCTCGCCCTTGGCGGGCGGGCCCTGGAAACCACCGTAGCCACCGGCACCGCCGAAACCTCCCGGGGCCCCGGTGCCGAAACGCGTTCCGCCACCTTGTCCGCCGAACTGCGCGAACAGGTCCTCGAATCCCGCACCGCCGGACGTCGAGTAGCTCGTGCGGCGACCGCCGCCTCCACCACCGAACATTCCGCCGAACAGATCCTCGAAGCTTGCGCCTCCCGAGGCGCCCCCACCGGGGGCACCCGCGCTGAAGCGAGCGCCGGAACCCATGGCCCGGATCGCATCGTACTGTTCACGTTCTTCGGGGTCCGACAGCACCGAATTGGCCTCGGTGATGTCCTTGAACTTTTTCTCCGCGGCAGCATCACCGGCGTTCTGGTCCGGGTGATACTTACGGGCCAGCTTGCGGTAGGCCTTCTTGATGTCGGCCTGGGATGCGTCCTTGGAGACGCCCAGGATGCTGTAGAAATCCTTATCGATCCAGTCCTGACTGGCCATGACGCCTCCTTTCCTTTAAAAGCTTGTGGTCATTCAGTCGATTCAGGGCGGGTCTCGTCATGAAGACCCGCCCTGAATCACTCAACTCAATTTACGGCTGCGCCGCAACGGCTACCTGTGCGGCGCGAACCACACGGTCACCAATCTTGAAGCCGGACCGCAGCACCATGGACACGTGGTCCGGTTCCACCTCATCGGTGGGCTGCTGCAGTACCGCCTCGTGCACGTTCGGGTCGAAGACCGCCCCCACCTCGCCGAGTCGTTCCAACCCCTGACGGGTCAGCGTTTCCTCGAGCTTGGTGGCGATGGCCGCGAACGGCCCGTCCGTGAGGTCACCCGCCTTGCGAGCGGCTTCGATGTCGTCCAGAACCGGCAACAGCGCGGTGATCATGTCCGCGGACACGAAGTCCCGCAGCTGTTCCTTCTCGCGGTTGGTGCGGTTCTTGAAGTTCACGAACTCCGCTTGCAACCGACGGAGGTCATCAAGACGCTCGTTGGCGAGCCGTTCCGCGGCATTTTCACCTTCCGGTGCGGTGTCCTCGGAGGTCGACGACGCCGCATCGGCGGCTTCCACGCCCTCGGACTGCGGGGTGCCGAGGATGTCATCCACGGTCAACCCCGGTTCGCCCTGGGACTGCGCTTCGCCGGTCGGGTTCTGAGCGGGCTGCTCCGGGTCCTCCTCCGGCACGGACTGGCCGTGGCCCTTGGTGTTCTCGGAATCGCTCATGCTCACTTCTTTCCGTTGTCTTCATCGTCGACGACCTCGGCGTCAACGATGTCGTCGTCTTCCTTGGGAGCCTCGCCCGCGTCCGCAGCGCCGGCATCTGCCGAAGCGCCGTCGGCCTGAGCCTGGGCGTACAGGGCCTCACCGATCTTGGTCTGCGAGGTCTGCAGCTTGTCGAAAGCGGTCTTCACGGCGTCGTCGTCTTCGCCCTCGAGCGCAGACTTGACGGCGTCCACGTCTGCCTGGACCTCGGACTTGACGTCCTCCGGAAGCTTGCCCTCGTCTTCCTTGAGCAGCTTCTCCACGGAGTAGGCCTGCTGCTCAGCGTTGTTGCGCAGATCAGCGGCCTCGCGGCGCTTCTTGTCGGCCTCGGCGTTGGCTTCGGCGTCCTTGACCATGCGGTCGATGTCTTCCTTGGAGAGGGAAGTACCACCGGTGATGGTCATGGACTGTTCCTTGTTGGTGCCCTTGTCCTTGGCGGACACGTGCACAATGCCGTTGGCATCGATGTCGAAGGTGACCTCGATCTGCGGCAGGCCACGCGGAGCCGGTGCGATACCGGTCAGCTCGAAGGTGCCCAGGTTCTTGTTGTCACGGGTGAACTCACGCTCGCCCTGGAAGACCTGAATGGACACGGAGGGCTGGTTGTCCTCAGCGGTCGTGAAGGTCTCGGAACGCTTGGTGGGGATGGCCGTGTTGCGCTCGATGAGCTTGGTCATCACACCACCCTTGGTTTCGATACCCAGGGACAGCGGGGTCACGTCGATCAGCAGGACGTCCTTGCGGTCACCCTTGAGCACACCGGCCTGGATCGCAGCACCCACGGCCACGACCTCATCCGGGTTCACGCCCTTATTGGGGGCCTTGCCGGCCATGTCAGTCACCTTGTCAACCACGGCGGGCATGCGGGTGGAGCCACCCACGAGCACCACGTGATCGATGTCAGAAACCTGGATGCCTGCTTCTGCGATGACGTCCTTGAAGGGCTTCTCGGTCCGCGCCAGCAGATCCTCGGTCAGTTCCTGGAACTTGGCACGGCTCAAGCGCTCGTCCAAGTGCACCGGGCCCTCGGGGGTCACGGACAGGTACTGCAGAGAGATGTTGGTCGAGGTGGCCGAGGACAGTTCCTTCTTGGCCTGCTCAGCGGCTTCCTTCAGACGCTGCAGAGCGATCTTGTCCTTGGACAGGTCCGCGCCGGTCTTGGACTTGACCTGCTGAAGCAGCCAATCCACGATGCGCTGATCCCAGTCGTCACCGCCCAGGCGGTTGTCACCGGCTGTGGCGCGCACCTGAATGGTGGAGAAATCATCCTCGTCCTTGCCAACTTCCAGCAGGGAGACGTCGAAGGTACCGCCACCGAGGTCGAAGACCAGGATGAGCTCGTCTTCCTTGCCCTTTTCCAGGCCGTAGGCCAGAGCCGCAGCGGTGGGCTCATTGACGATACGCAGCACGTTCATACCGGCGACCTCGCCGGCTTCCTTGGTGGCCTGACGCTCGGCGTCGTTGAAGTACGCGGGAACAGTGATCACGGCGTCCGTCACCTTGTCACCCAGGTAGGACTCCGCATCCGCCTTGAGCTTCATGAGCGTACGGGCCGAGACTTCCTGCGGGGTGTAGGTCTTACCGTCGATCTCGGTGGACCAGTCGGTGCCCATGTGGCGCTTGACCGATGCGATGGTGCGGTCCACGTTGGTCACTGCCTGGCGCTTGGCGACGTCACCCACCAGGGTTTCACCGTCCTTGGAGAATGCCACGACGGAGGGGGTGGTGCGGTTGCCCTCGGCGTTGGCGATCACGGTGGGCTCGCCGCCTTCGAGAACAGACACCACGGAGTTGGTAGTACCGAGGTCAATACCTACTGCACGAGACATTGAATGTCCTTTCCTTGACTGTGTTGCATCGGGATTCGCCTGCTGGGCGAGAACCCGCAAGATCAAACTTGAGCTTTCGTGACTCAAGTCTGCCATATGAGCGTCAGATGTCAAGTTAAGTTGAGCCGACCCCGCTCAAGGCTCTGGATGGAGGGTCGGCACCGTAATATTCGGGCAGTCTGGCTAATCACCGAGAACTCGATACAATCGTGTGTTTGCGCGCGCGGATCTTATCGGCGCATGCCGAGCAACACAGGACCCGCCCTACTGAGGAGATTCGCCCCTACTCGATTCCACGATTCATTCACTCGACGCCATGTCCAGGAGGACCGTCTTGAGCACGCCGCCACACTCTCCAGAGAACCAACCCGGTTCCAGTTCGACCGGAACCGCAGAACCCCCCAACGGTGAAATCATCTACCGGGACAACCGCAGCAAACCCCGTCGAATTTTCGACGAGCTGACCTATCCCCACGGCATCCACCCGGCGCTGGTCCCGGGTGTCGGCGTGGAAGATCGCAAACTGTCCTTCGGCACGGACAAGGTGGTCTTCGTGGTCACCGCAGCCCTGATCCTGGGCTTCATCCTGTGGGGAACCCTCTCCACCGAGACACTGACCAATGTGTCTTCCACGGCCTTGGCCTGGGTCACTGCCAACACCGGATGGTTCTTCATCCTGCTCTCCACCGCAGCAGTGCTCTTCATGCTGGTCATCGGTTTCACCCGCACCGGCCGCATCAAGCTCGGCCGCGACAACGAGCCGCCCGAGTACTCGTTCTTCTCCTGGCTCGCCATGCTCTTCGCAGCGGGCATGGGTATCGGTCTGATGTTCTACGGCGCGTTCGAGCCCATGACCTACTTCGAAGGTGGCATCCCCGGTTTTGAGGGTGTGGCCGAGGCCGGCGGCAACTCAATGGTCGTGTACTCCCTGGTCCAGACCGCGTTCCACTGGGCACTGAACCCCTGGGCCATTTACGCAGTGGTGGGTGTCTCCGTGGCTTACGGCGCGTACCGCCGCGGCCGTCCACCATTGATCTCCCGCATCTTCACCACGCTCCTCGGCCAGCGTCAGGTGGAAGGCACTCTGGGCAAGCTCATCGACGTGTTCGCGATCTTCGCAACCCTGTTCGGCACCGCTGCGTCATTGGGCTTCGGTGCGATTCAGATTTCCCAAGGTCTGAACATCGTGGGCGGTATCGGCTCGGCCGGTAACTCAACGGCCATCGTGGTCATTTGCATTCTGTCGATCGCGTTCATCATCTCGGCGGTGTCAGGGGTGTCCCGTGGTATCCGCTACCTCTCCAACACCAACCTGGTGCTCGCCTTCATCCTGGCCCTGTTCGTGTTCGTCGTGGGACCCACGGTGTTCATGCTCAGCCTGATCCCATCCGTGTTCTCCACCTACATCTCCGAGTACCTGTTCATGACCGGCCAGTCGGCCGCGTGGGGACCCGCAGCCGCTGAGTTCTCCAGCACCTGGACCGTGTACTACTGGGCTTGGTGGATGTCCTGGGCGCCGTTCGTGGGCATGTTCATCGCCAAGATCTCCCGAGGTCGCACCATTCGTCAGTTCGTGACCGTGGTGCTCGTGGTGCCGGCGTCCGTGTGTGTCCTGTGGTTCGTCGTGTTCGGCGGTGCCGCCATGTACTACGCGCAGAACGGCGCCAACCTGACAGTGGAGGACGGCGCAGAATCCATGCTGTTCGGGTTGCTCGACCAGCTGCCCCTGTCAGCCATCACCTCCGTGCTGGCCATGATCGTGATCGGCATCTTCTTCGTGACCAGTGCAGACTCCGCGTCCGTGGTCATGGGCACCATGACTCAGCGCGGCAAGCCGGTCCCGGCCAAGTGGATTGTGATCTTCTGGGGCCTGTGCCTGGCCGGTATCGCCATCGTGATGCTGTTGGTCGGTGGTGACAATGCCCTGGCAGGTATGCAGAACCTGGTGATCGTCTCCGCACTGCCCTTCGCAGTGATTATGTGCGGCATGATGATCTCGCTGTTCAAGGATCTCCGGAAGGACCCGGCCACACTGCGTTCACAATTTGCCTCGGCCGCCATGGACAAGGCGATCTCCGCCGGCCTGGCCGAACACGGCGATGACTTCGCCCTGCAGGTCGAGCATGCTGAGGGCCACCGTGCCGCCGGTCAGGACTTCGACTCGCACGACCCGTCCGTCACCGAGTGGTACCGCCAGACGGATGAGGACGGCCAGGAGATCGACTTCGAGTACCAGACCGCTTGGTCCTCGTCCCCCGTGGACGACATCGCTGAAACCACCCCGGATGAGAAAGCCCCCTGGCAACAGGGCGCGGACTCGCCAGAGAAGTAAGCAGAAGTGGTCAGTAACTGACCGTTCCTTCAATGGGGGCTCGGTGCCAACCGGCATCGAGCCCCCATTTCTGTGGGCGGAACGAACCGAAGCCGTCACATGAGGGCAAAGTTTCGTAAAGTGGGAGTCATGTTCAAAATCGTCACGGTGTGCACCGGCAACATCTGTCGTTCCCCCATGGCTCACGCCCTACTCAATGCTGAGTTGGAGAACGCAGGCCTGCAGGATCGAGTGAGCGTGATCTCCGCCGGAATCAGCGACGAGGAGCACGGCAACCCCGTGGACCCCCGCGCCGTGACCGTGTTGTCCCGCAACGATCTCGAGTTGCCGGATCACCAGGCCCACCGCATCACCGATGACGAGCTGCAGGATGCCGATCTCCTGCTGGCCATGACGGCCGCGCACCAAGCCGAGCTGCGCCGTCGGCTGGGCGATGACCACTCCGAGAAGGTGCGGCTCATGCGTTCCTTTGGCGAGCAGGACAGCGGCGAGGATGACCTGGGCATTGCCGACCCTTGGTACGGCGGCGCCGATGACTTCGACCTGGCCTGGGAACAGATCCGTGAGGCCGTGCCCCACGTGATTTCCGAGGTCTCCCAGAGGCTCAAGACACCGTGATCGACCCCGAGGAAAATTTCGACGACGCCCTGTTCGCGGCCTATCCGGAGGGCGTGAACCTGGCGCGACTGCTTCCCGTGCCCACGCAACGGCCGTTCATCATCGGCATCGATGGCCGGTCGGGTGCCGGTAAAACCACTCTGACCGCCCAGCTCGCGGCGGTACTGGATCGCCGGCACGATGTCACGGTGTTCCATCTAGAGGACATTTATCCGGGGTGGAACGGTTTGGAAGAGGGAATCGACCAGTACGTGAATGAGGTCCTCAAACCCTTGCGCAAGGGGCAGGACGCGCACTGGACCGCGTGGGACTGGCTGACTAACGAACCCGGCACTCCCCGGCTGACCCGCGCCGCGGAAATCGTGCTGGTTGAGGGCGTGGGAGCCTGCAATCAACTAGCCCGCCCGCTGCTCGATTCATCAGTGTGGGTTGAGCTTCCCGCGGCACTGCGAAAGATGCGAGCGCTCGAACGGGACGGTCGTTCCTACGAGAAATTCTGGGACATGTGGGCGGAGCAGGAACAGGCCTATCTGTCGGAGGATCCGGTCTGGGAGAACGCGGACGTTCTGCACCCCGGCCCGGCCCCGGAATCAGCAACATCGTCCGAGGACGGGCGGGGTCAGTCGTGAGCGGCGTGCAGCGCGCCGTGGTCATGATGGCACCGGTGGACCAGGAGCCCCACCTGGTGGATCCCGCTCGTCCGCTGGTCCTCATCGATGACGAGGGACTGACCCGCGGCGACGGTGTCTTCGAAACCATGCACGCGCTGGACGGTGAGGTCTACAAGTTCGGAGCGCACTACCGTCGGTTGTGTGCCTCCGCTCGGCTGGCCCAGCTCCCGGTGCCTTCGGAACAGTCCTGCCGGGTTGCCATCGAACTGGGATTGTCCAACGCTGGTGCCGGAGGCGACGCCGGACTGGGTGCCGAACACACCATCAAGCTGAGCATCAGTCGCGGTGCCCCCGGTGGAACTCCCTGGGCGTGGCTCACCGTGACACCCGTGGGTGCGGCCACGTTCGCAGTGCGGCGCAGCGGTGTCTCAGCCGTACTGTTGCAACGCGGTCATGATCCGGCGGAAGACTCCGGCTGCGCGTGGCTGCTCCCCGGAGCCAAGACCCTCTCCTATGCGGTCAACATGGCCGCTCTGCGCCACGCACGCGATCTCGGTGCGGACGAGGCCATCTTCACCACCTCGACCGATCGTCGCGTACTAGAGGCCGCGACGTCGTCCGTGATCTGCGCGCGCACCGGCCACGGCGAACGCACCCTGGTGACCCCGGAGCCATCGCACGGCATCCTGCCGGGTACCTCGCAGGCCCGCATTTTCGCAGCGGCCCGCCAGGACGGCTGGCGCATCGATTACGGGCCGATCTACCCGGCGGACCTACTGCGCGCCGACGCCGTATGGCTCACCTCGTCCGTGCGGCTCGCCGTTCCCGTGGTGCGCCTGGATCAGCAACCGCTTCCGCACAGTGGAGAGCTCACAGATTTGCTCACGGGGTATCTGGTGGGTCACTGACCCGTAGCACCTGGGACCACACCGAGATAACACCGTGCCGATCAACCAGTGGCACAGTGCCGGAGGCCCCTGGGTCTCGGAGCCCCAGGCACGGTTACTGCCAGATGAACCGGTGCGTACCCAGCAGCAGGGAGACCGCCAAGGCTCCCACCGCGATCAGCACCGCGGCACCGCCCGTGTACAGGTCCACGCGGCTGTAACGCGGAACGCGCGCCCACGTGCGCTTACCAGCTCCGAACCCGCGTGCTTCCATGGTCATGGCCAGACGCGTGGCGCGGCGCAGCGACTGGACCAGCAGGGTGAAAGCCTGACCTCCGAATTCCTTGGCCATGCCCACCGGCCCGCGGTCATTACCCGCCCCGCGAGCGCGCCGAGCGGAAGCCAACACGGACCATTCCTTGACCATGACCTCCACCAAACGCAACGCCGCCAGTGAGGCCAGTACGAACCGCTCGGGCAGCCTCAGGGTCTGCGCCAACCCGTCAGCCAGGTCGGTGGGATCGGTGGTGAGCAGAACGGTGATGCCGGGCAGCGCAATGGCCAAGCCACGCAACGCAATGGCGGCACCGGCCGCCAGCGAGCCGGTGGTCACGGTGACCCACCCCAGGCTCAGCAGCACCGTGCCGCCCTCCGGGGACAGCATGGCCGTACCCCAACCGCTGATGATCGCGGCCACGGTAATCGGCCACAGGGTGAGGAACAGTCGGAGCGGTTTCTGTCCTGCCGCGCTGAGCAGGATCAGTTGACCGAGCAGGGCGATGCCGCTGGTCACCGGGTCCGCGCTCACCACGAGAACCACCGTGATGAGCAGGGCCCCCAGCAGTTTGATCACGGCATTGGAGCGGCCCACCGGGCTGAACCGGGCGGTGTCCGCAATGGCGGTTACGCTCATGTTCCCAACCTCATTTCCTGGGCGTCGAGTGCTGCGATCAGTTCCCGGTCGTGGGTCACGGCCACCACTGCGGTGCCGCGTTCCATCTCCTCGACCAGCATGTTGACCAGTTCACGCCAGGTCTGTGCGTCCTGGCCAAAGGTGGGTTCGTCCAGGATGAGCACGTCCGGGGCGGATGCCAGCACGGTGGCCACGGACAGCCGCCGCTTCTGGCCACCGGACAGCGTGAACGGGTTGGCATCGGCAATGTCCGCAAGGTCAAGACGGTCCAGCAGAGTGTTGATGCGTTCCTCGTCCACGCCGGGTCCCGCCCCGCGGCGTGCTGCTTGTAGCGGCCCGTATTCCAGTTCGGCCCGCACGGTGGAGCATAGGAATTGATGCTCGGGGTGTTGGAACACGCTGCCGATTCGGGTGATGAGTTCGGTCCCCTCCCACAGCGAAGGGTCTGCGGGCGCGTTCCCGGCCAAGGCCTCGGTGGCCCTCACGGTTCCCGCGCACGGCAAGAGCAAGCCAGCCAGCGTCAACGCCAGCGTGGACTTTCCCGCGCCGTTCTCGCCCGTGATGGCCAGAGCCTGGCCCGCTCGGACGGTCAGGTTGATATTCGCGGCCGTCGGAATAACATTCTCAGTTACGTATATGTCGCCCTGCGTAGAATTCCCGCGGGACCAAGCCTTCCGCTCCCGACGACGCCGCCGCGCCACCGCACGCGAGCTCGATTGCGTGCGGCTCACGGCCAGTCCTCGCGTTTCCAACAACGGAGCGGCCTGCGATTCCCTGACCGGGGCGGGCCGAGTCTGCGGGGTCCAGTCCGGAACCCACGTGCCCTGGCGTTGCAACAGCTCGCGGGCGTCCACGAGGACCTCCCGGGCGGGGCCGTCGAAGGCAATGCTTCCGTTGTCATCGAGCACGATGACTCGGTCCACCACCGACTCCCACAGGCCCACCCTGTGCTCGACCACGATCAGAGTGGTGCCGACCTGCGTTACGGCGCGGTTCACGGCGTCTCGCAGCTCTATCGCTCCCTGCTCGTCCACGCTCGCAGTCGGTTCGTCCAACAGCAGGAGTTTGGGGCGCATGGCCATGGTTCCGGCCAGCGCGAGACGCTGCTTCTGACCCCCGGACAGCGCCGTCGTGGAGTGCTCAAGAGGTAAGTCCAACCCGACCTCGGCCAGGGCCGCGCCCACGCGGCCCCAGATCTGCTCGCGAGGTACGGCGAGATTCTCCAGGCCGAAAGCGACGTCGTCACCCACGCGCGCCAGGATGACCTGCGTCTCCGGGTCCTGGTGCATGAAGCCCACCGACCCGCGGGCGTCGCGCGGGTCCAGGCCGTTGACCGTGAGGTCCCCGGAGCGGGATTCGCCGTCCGGGTCCTGTTCGACCCCGGCCATGGCCTGCAGCAGCGTCGATTTGCCGGCTCCAGACGGGCCCAACAGCATCACGCGTTCGCCGGGTCGGATCCGGGCGCTGACCGCGCTCAGGGACGGCCGATCACGCCCCGGGTAGTGCCAGCCGAACTCCGTGAGCACCACTTCCGCCCCGCGTTGCTCAACCGCCACCCGCGAACTCATCGCCGTGCTGCGCCCGATACCAGGCCGTTGAGCACACCCGTTTTCTGCAACGCCCGGGTGACCAGCCACATCAGGACACCGGCGATGACCGCGCCGGACAGCGTGGTGAGAGACGCGTAGACCACTTGCTGGTCAAGCGCCCATTCGAAGTTGTACATGATGTTCTCGCTGACGCCCATGAACAGGCCAGCCAAAGCGCCACCCGCCGTGGCAACGGCCAGTCCGAACTTCCGGTAGCGGGTCAGCAGGAACACGATCTCCACGGCCGCACCCTGGATCAAACCGGAAATGATCACGGTCCACCCGAAGTGCGTGCCCAGGAATCCCTCCAGTACGGCCGCGAGCAGTTCGCAGAAAATTGCCGCACCGGGCTTACGAATGATCAGCGCACCCAGAGTTCCGGCGATCAGCCAACCGCCACCGATCAAGCCCGTGGCCGGCGGGTAGGCGACCGCAGCCGTGGTCGCTACGGGGTACAGCAGGTTGGCCCACGCCCAGAAGACGACGGCGCACACAGCCGCCAGTACCGCCACCACCACGATGTCGACCACCCGCCAGGACTTCTGGGGCGTGGTCTTGCGCGTGCGAGATGTGTTCGTCTGAACCTGTGTCATGTTTCATCCTCCTGATGAGTACAGGAGGGGAAAGAACCGCGCACGGATCGTGCACGGGTCCTTTGAGATGCTCGACTCCCTATCGCCGGTATGACCCGGATCAGGTTCGAGGGTCTGCGCTGGTGCGCACTCTCAGCGCCACTCGGGCGCTCCCCTGTCGTTAGTAGCTCATCCTAGACCACAACCACAGACCGAAAGAAGCGGCGGGGTCGCGTTCGATGAACGCAACCCCGCCGCTTCAGGCGGTCCGAGGAACTCAGATCTCGGACTGTGACGTGTTGTCCTGATCGTCGTCGGTGTCCAGCTTGTGCATGGCACGCTGAACGCCCACCTTGACCAGGGTGGTCACCAAGCCGGTGAGCAGAGCCCACACGATGATGTCGCGCCATGCCTCGTCCGGATCCGGGTTCTTGGCGGGGGGCTCGTTGCCGGTGACCCGCTTCCATCCCGCGGTCAGGATTTTGGTGGACAGAGCGGTACCGCCCAAGGATGCCGCGGTGCTGGCCAAATCGATAACTTTGCTCATGTGACTCTCCTCATCAGGGTTCTCAGTTTTCTTACCAAGCATACGAATCGCCGGGTAGTACTTCGACAACTTCAGCCCGTATCGAGCTGAAAATTTAGTCCTCGCGCCGAGTGCTTGCGTACTCGACCACATTCTTCAGGTCGTCCTGGGTGAGGTTCTCCTCGTGCAGGTGCTTGGAGCGGTACGCGGAGCGACCCACCATGTGCGCCGAGACCGGCACGGTGAGCAGCATGAACAGCCACGCCAGGATCAGCAGCGGAATCATCTTGGGGTCACGGCCCTCGATCGCCACCGCAGTCAGCAGCAACAACAGGCCGAACACCTGGGGCTTGGTACCCGCGTGCATGCGAGACAGCAGATCCGGGAATCGCACCAGACCCACGGCGGCGGCCAGGGACATCAAACAACCGACCACCATGCACACGGCGGCCACGATATCCAGAATGAGTTCGAGCGTCATGACTTCCCCGTTCCCACGTTGCGGGCCACGGTCACGGATCCCAGGAACCCGATGAGCGAGACAATGACCAACAAGAAGATGTTGTTCATGTGGTGGTTGTAGACCATCTCAATGGCCAGTGAGGCACCCACAATGGCCAGCAGAACGTCACTGGCGATCACGCGATCCAGGAGCGACGGCCCCTTGGCCAGGCGATAAATGGCTCCGGCCGCAGCCAGTACCAGGAGAACTCCGCAGATCCACACTGCTATCTCGAACACGGTTTACTCCTTTCCCCGGTCGGATGCCTCGTTCGCACGGTGCATCTGGGTGGACGGCGAGTGGACCATGCCCGTGGCAGTGGTGTCATCGCCTCTGGACTCCTGCTTCAATTCAGCCAAGTCCGCCTTGCTGCCCATGATCCGGATCCAGGCCGCTTCGGTCCGCAGAGCGGACTTACGGAAGATCTCCGCTTGCTCCTCGTTCGAGACGTCCAACACGTGGAAGTAGAGGATGCCCGAGCCACGGTCCACCTCGACCACCAACGAACCGGGGATCAGCGCCATGGTGTGGCCCACCGCGGTCATCAGCAGGTCGTTGTTCTGCCTGAGCTTCACACCCACCACGGCGTTGTGCACCGTGGGTCCCTGGACGAGAGCGAGCTTGAACACGTGGAAACTCGCCTTGGCGACCTGCCACACGAACGTCACCACGAAGACCGCGAAGTGGATCACGTTGAAGCGACCCGACAGTTTGATCGGCGGCAGGGTTAGGGCTCGCGTCACGATCAAGGCCAGGATCAGCCCGAAGGCCAGGTTCCCCAGGCTCCAGTCGCCCCAGAGAGCACCCCACACCACGACCAACCACAACAGCAGAGGGATGTCGGCGCGGAACGTGCTCTGGGAACGCTTCAGTGTGGGAGAAGTACTCATCGTGCCTCCTCGCTCACGCCGCCCTGGCCCACCGGGGCGAAAACGGCTTCGATGTAACGGTCCGGGTTGATCAGGTTCTGCGAGGCGTTATCCGCCAGGTCGAACAGCGGACCGGCAAAGACGGTCAGGGCCACACCCACGGCCACCAGAGCGGTGGTGGCACCCACCATGAAGCTCGGCATGAGAACCACCGCTTCCCGGCCGGCGAACGTGCTCGACTCATCGCGAGAGGCCGGACCGGAGGTCCGGGGACGTTTGCCGTCCACGGTGGTCGCCCGCAGCACGGGGTCCGGGTACTCGGCGTCGTCAACGCTGCGCAGGAACACGCGGATCCACACGCGGATCAGGGCCAGCAGGGTCAGCAGGGAGACGAACACGCTGACCCCCACCAGGAGGTAGTCCAGTCCGGTTCCGCGGCTCACACCCGCTTCCAGGAGTCCCACCTTGCCCAGGAAACCGGAGAACGGTGGAATGCCGCCCAGGTTGAGCGCCGGGATCATGTACAGGATGCCCAGCAGCGGTGAAATCTTGAGCATGCCCGCCAGTCGGTCCACGTTGGTGGAACCACCGCGCCGCTCGATCAACCCGGCCACCAGGAACAAACTGGTTTGGATCACGATGTGGTGGGCGATGTAGTAGACCACCGCAGCCAAGGCTTCCTCGGTGCCCACCGCGATACCGAAGATCATGTACCCGATGTGGCTAATCAACGTGAACGAGAGCATACGTTTGATGTCGATCTGCGCGAGCGCACCCAGAATGCCCACCACCATGGTGAGCAGGGCCACCCACATCAACAGCTCGTTGATCTGCGTTCCGGGGAACAACAGAGTCTCGGTTCGAATGATGGAGTAGACGCCCACCTTGGTCAGCAGACCCGCGAACACCGCGGTCACCGGGGCGGAGGCCGTGGGGTAGGAGTCGGGCAGCCAGAAGGACAGCGGGAAGACCGCGGCCTTGACCCCGAAGGCGATGAGCAGCATCAAGTGCAACTGCATCTGAGTGCCCTGGGGCAGGTCCGCCAACTTCATGGACAGGTCCGCCATGTTCACGGTGCCCGTGGCGCCGTAGATCATGCCGATCGAAATCAGGAACAGCACGGATGAGATCACCGAGACCACCACGTAGGTGACGCCCGCCCGGATGCGCTGGGTGGTTCCACCCATGGTCAGCAACACGTAGGAGGCCGTCAACAGGATCTCGAAGCCCACGTACAGGTTGAACAGATCCCCGGCCAGGAACGCGTTGGAGACACCGGCCACCAGGATCAAGAACGTGGGGTAGAAGATCGAGATGGGGCCCTCGTCGTCGCCGTCGGCAACACCTTCACCCGCGGCGTAGATCAGCACCGCCAGCGACACGACCACGGATACCACGAGCATGAGCGAGGACAGCTGATCAACCACCATCACGATGCCGAAGGGCGCTGCCCACTCACCCAGGTGAATGACCTGCGGACCTTGGTTCCACACGGTGATCATGATCAGAACGTTCAGAGCCAGTGTCAGGCTCATGGCTCCGATGGTCACGAACCGCTGCAACCGGTTACGGTGCACGATCAGCAGGTTCATGGCCGCACTCAGGAACGGGATCACCACGGCCAGCGGCGCCAATTGCGCAAAGTCATAACTCATGACCGATCCTCCCGTCCGGTGTCTTCAGGCCCGTGATCTTCGTAGCGGTGGCCCTCAGCGTGCTCGATGTAGTCCGGCGACGCGGGGGCCGCCAGGTGCTGTGCTCGATGATGTCCCGGGGACTCAGTGGCTTCCTCTTCGTTGTGGCGTGGACGGGCGGGCAGGTCATCCGCGTCATCGAATTCGGAGGAGTCCTGGGGCAGGGCGTCGTCGTCCTCGGCGTCGTAGGCGTCCTGCTGGGCCACGCGACGGTCTTCCAGGTCGTCCTGGATCTCATCGCGGCGGGCCAGGGTCCACGAGCGATAGATCATGCTCAGGATGAAGGCCGTGGTGGCCAGCGAAATCACGATGGATGTCAGGATCAACGCCTGCGGCAGCGGATCCGAGTACTGGGAGCCATCAAGATTCTTGTCGTAGAGCGGGGCGAATCCCGGGACCCCACCGGTGTGCAGGATCAGCAGGTTGGTGCCGTTGGTCAGGAGCATGATGCCCAGCAGAACCCGGGTCATGGAACGCTCCAGGAGCAGGTAAACGCCCACGGCATACAGCACGCCCATCACGACGAGCAGTGTCAGGTTGACAGTCATCCCTGCACCTCCGGGGGGTTGGTGCCCCGCCCCGCGCCGCCGGAGCCCGGGGACGAAGCGGAATTGTCCACGCGGTGGGCGGAAACGGACGGGCCGGTTCGGGTCACGCGAATACGAGAACCACGGCCTTCCTTGGCGGCGTTGTCGAAGGCCTCGCGTTCCTTGCGCTCATCGATCCGACCGCCCAGGGACCGCAGGATGTCCAACACCAGCCCGATCACAATCAGATACACACCGACATCGAAGATCAGCGCGGTCACGAACTTCACGTGGCCAAAGATGATCATGTCCCATTCGAACGTGTAGCTCTGCATGACCGTGCCGCCGAAGAACACGGGGGCGATGGCGTAAAGCGACGCGATAGCCAGACCCGCGCCGAGCATCCAGCCGGCGTTGACCGGCGTGGCCCGTTCCAGCTCGTACCGGCCACCCGCAAGGTAGCGCAGCGTGAGGGCCAGGGCGGCCATGAGGCCACCGGCGAAGCCGCCACCGGGGTCGTTGTGACCCGCGATCAGGAAGTAGAGGGACACCATCATGAAGGTGTGGAACAGCAATCGGGCGATCACTTCGAAGATGATGGAGCGTCGCTCGGGTGCCAGCGTGCGACCGGCCAGAATGAACGGATCCGCATCCGGGCGGGACGTGAAGCGCCGCGCCAGGTCCAGCTGCTGGGTGTTGACGTTGTGGGAATGCGCGGCTGCGTTCATGCTGCGGATCACCTTGAGCTCTGAGGTGTCCAGCTGATGCCGCTCGCTGCGCAGCCTGTCCCCGCGGCTCTTAACGAAGATCAGGGACGCGATACCGGTGGCGGCCACCACCAGCACGGTGATCTCGCCAAAGGTGTCCCAGGCGCGGATGTCGACCAGCAGCACGTTGACCACGTTGGCGCCGTCGCCCTCTTCGTAGGCAAGGCGCGGTAGCTCCAGGGAGATCCGCTCCGCGGAACGGGACGAGATCGAGAACGCGGCCAGAGCCATCATGAACAGACCGAACACCACGGAGAAGATCACGCGGAACGCTTTGCGCCCGGCGGGGCGCCGGTTCCACAAGGGACCGGGAAGCGAACGCAGTGCCAGGACGAAAGCCACCAACGAGATGGTTTCCACCAGAGTCTGGGTCAGGGCCAGGTCCGGGGCTCCCTGCAGGGCAAAGATCAGCGCCAGACCATAACCGGTCACGGAGACCAGAAGTACGGCCAGGAAGCGTTTGCCGGCGGTGAGTACCAGCAACGCCGCGATGACCATGGCGATACCGGTGACCAACTGCCCCGGGGAATCCGCGTAGCGGGTATCTGCCAATGGCGGGGTCTCATACCAGAACAGCGCAACCAGGGGCACCACGATCGCGGTGACCAGGATGACCGACAGGTAGAACTTCAACGAACCACGCTGGGTGCGGCCGGTGATCCACACGGCCACCAGGTCCAGGGCGTTGACGACCCTACGGTAGACGAAGTCACCGGTGGGGACCTCCGGCAGTTTGTCCTGGAACTGCTCCACCGGGCGACGGGCGAAGTAGAGCACGGCGCCCACCGCGATGATGAGCGCGGACAGCCCCAGAGCCACGGTGAATCCGTGCCACAGGACCAGATGCACGCCGGATTCAGCCGCGTCCGAGAACTCTTCCTGATAGGGCTTGATACCCGCTTCCATGGGCTTGGGATACAGGCCGAAGACCACGGTGAGCAGGGACAGAATGGCAGGGGCAAGGATGAAACCCCACGGCACGGGCTTGAAATCGCCAATGACCGACTGGCCGTCCTCGGCGGTGTCCAGCTCGGAGAAATGCCCCGGTTTGCGGGCGAAGCCACCCCACATGAAGCGGGCGCTGTAGGCGAAGGTCAGGATGGAGCCGACAACCACGCCCACCAGCAGGATCATGCCGACCGGTTCCGAGCTGTGATCCACGAGCCCCGTGAGCACGGCCTCCTTGGTCACGAAGCCGAACAGCGGGGGGAGCCCCGCCATGGACGCGGCACCGATGAGAGCAACAATGAACAACTTGGGTGCGCTGCGGCCGACACCGGACAAACGGCGGATGTCACGCGTTCCGGCCTGGTGGTCGATGATGCCCACGCACAAGAACAACGTGGCCTTGAACAGACCGTGGGCCATGACCATGCCCATGCCCGCCATGGCGGTGTCCGCGGAACCGAAGCTGATGACCGCGGTGATGAAGCCCAACTGGCTCACGGTGCCGTAGGCCAGGATGAGTTTGAGGTCGAACTGCCGCAGAGCGACCCAGCCACCGAAAATCATGGTGGCCAAGCCGAGCGACACGGTGACGGGCAACCACCATTCGGTCGCGGTGAACCCGGGGGCGAAGCGCGCCACCAGGTAGATACCGGCCTTGACCATGGCCGCGGCGTGCAGGTAGGCGGAGACCGGGGTGGGCGCCGCCATGGCCGCGGGAAGCCAGAAGTGGGTGGGGAACAACGCGGACTTGGAGATCGCTCCGGCCAGGATCAGAACGATGGCGGCGTTGATGGTGGCGGACGAGGCGATCAGTTCCGGGGCGGCGTCGACGATTTGTGAGACGCGGTACGTACCGGCGGCCTCCCCCAGCATGATCATGCCCACGAGCATGGCCAGGCCACCCGCGGTGGTGATCACCAGCGCCTGCAGTGCGGCACGGCGGGCCGCGAGCTTGGTGCGTGAATAGCTGATCAGCAGGAACGACAGAACCGAAGTGATTTCCCAGAAGACGAACAGCACCAGGAGGTCGTCCGCGGTAACCAGACCGAACATGGCTCCAGCGAACGCCACGAGCTGAGCTGCGAAGGCACCGATCCCGTCCGCGTCCGACTTGAAGTACCGCGCACAGTAGATCAACACGAGAGCGCCCACACCCAGGATCAGCAGGCTCATCATGTAGGCGAGCGCGTCCATGCGGAAGGACAGGGTGATCCCCAGCTGCGGGATCCACTCAAAGGTGCTGTACCACTCGTGGGTCTCCCCGGAGTAGACACGGGGGGTCTGGGTGAACAGCCACATCAGAGAACCGAGGGGCACGAGTGCCACGGCGTAAAAGCCGGATCGCCCGGTTCGCTTGAGGATCGCTGGTGCGCACAGGGCTGCAAGGCCGTGGATGAGCAGCACAGCGAGCATAGAAACCTAAACCTCTCTGGAGGTCACGGACGGAATGGACATGACCCCCACGAAAGGCACGGTTCTACCCTGGTTGCACGGGTCGGAAGATTTTCATCAATGCTAACAAAGCACATAAATGACACGTCCACTTTTTCCTCTCGGTGAAACGACGGGCACACAGCACGAGCCACACCCGGCCGTTCTTTACCCGCGGGTCACGAAAGGGCCCTAGTGTGGGGCCATGGAGACTCAAGCCTGGGAGACCGTGGGAACGCGCAAACAGGTCCTCGCCTGGTGCTTGTGGGACACCGGAACCTCCGCCTTCAGCGCGATCATGCTCACGTTCGTCTTCACGGTGTACCTCACCAGCTCGTCGTTCGGATCCCCGGAGCACACATCCACCGTGCTCAGCGTCGGCATGGCCGCAGCGGGTTTCATCATTGCCCTCACCGCGCCTCTCGTGGGTCAACGCTCGGACCAACCCCGTTCCCGCGCGCGATTCCTCAACGTCAACACCGTCTTGTTGGCACTGTTCACGGGGCTGGCTTTCTTCGCCCGGCCCGAACCGTCGTTCTTGGTGTTCGGTGTGGCCATGATCGCGATCGCCAGCATCGTGACGGAATTCGGACAGGTCAGTTACAACGCCATGCTCCCCGGTCTGGCCGGACCCAAGAAAATCGGTGCGGTCTCCGGTTGGGGCTGGGGTGCCGGTTACCTGGGCGGCATCGTGGCGTTGGCCTTCGTGCTCTTCGGTTTTGTTCAGCCAGGGTTCCTGGGCATTCCGACCGATGACGCCCTCAACTACCGTGCCGTAGCCCTGTTCAGCGCCGCGTGGGTTCTCGCATTCTCGTTACCCCTGATGGTGCGCGCCCGTTCCATGCCTTACCGCCCTCTCGAGAGGGCCGACGACGTCGCAGCACCCACCAAGCCTCGCGGCATCTTGGCGTCCTACGTCGAGCTCTTCAGAACTATCGCGCGCGTCTGGCGCCGCTCCCCCGCCACCGTGTACTTCCTACTGTCCTCCGCAATCTTCCGCGACGGCCTGGCCGGCATCTTTACGTTCGGTGGTGTGCTTGCCGCCGGCACCTTTGGTTTCTCGATGTCCGAGGTCATCATTTTCGCGGTGGTCGCCAATATCGCCGCCGCGCTCGGCGCGATCGTGGGCGGCAAATTCGACGACGCCGCGGGCCCCCGCGCCGTGATCATCGTGTCGTTGCTCGGGATCATGGTCGCTGGTTCCGTCTTGTTGTTCTGGGAAGGTTCCACCGCATTCTGGGTGTGTGGTCTGGCGCTCTGCCTTTTCGTGGGTCCCGCCCAGGCAGCGTCGCGAACCTATCTCGGCCGGTTGTCCCCGCCGGGTCGAGAGGGCGAGATCTTCGGGCTGTATGCAACCACCGGCCGCGCGGTCAGCTTTCTGGCTCCCATGATGTTCGGCATTTTCGTGACCGCTCTCGGTGCCCAGATCTGGGGCATCCTGGGCATCCTGAGTGTGGTGGGCGTGGGACTGCTCCTGCTGCTCTTCACTCCCAAACCGCCCAAGGGATTCACGACCGTTCAGGCCTAGTCACG
Source organism: Kocuria atrinae (assembly GCF_039531425.1). Classification (NCBI taxonomy): domain Bacteria; kingdom Bacillati; phylum Actinomycetota; class Actinomycetes; order Micrococcales; family Micrococcaceae; genus Kocuria; species Kocuria atrinae. The sequence goes on along the minus strand of NZ_BAAAQA010000011.1, from coordinate 23,094 downwards.
CAAGAAAGCCGCATATGCCCTTGAAGACATATGCGGCGTTGATATGCGAATCAGCGTTTTGCGGGGGCTATTCGATGGGTGACCGATGGAAGTTCAGGTGGCTCCGCGACGCCGTGGGGCCACGTTGACCCTGGTACCGGTTGCCGTAGGTACCACTGCCGTAAGGGTGCTCCGCTGCGGAGGACAGCTGGAAGAAGCACAGCTGCCCCACCTTGGAACCGGGCCACAGTTTGATGGGGAGCGTGGCCATGTTGGACAGCTCCAGCGTGACGTGACCGGAGAAACCGGGGTCGATGAACCCGGCGGTGGAGTGCGTGAGAAGGCCCAGCCGACCCAGGGAGGATTTGCCCTCGAGTCTCGCGGCTACGTCGTCCGGGAGCGTGACTTTCTCGTACGTGGCACCCAGGACGAACTCGCCGGGATGCAGCACGAATGGCTCCTCGGGGTCGACCTCGATCAGCCGAGTAAGCTCCGGCTGTTCCTGCGCGGGATCGATGTGCGCGTACTTGTGGTTGTCGAACAACCGGAACCACCGGTCCAGGCGGACGTCCACACTGGCGGGCTGGATCATGGTGGGGTCGTACGGTTCCAACTTCACACGGCCGGAATCCATGAGGCTGCGAATGTCACGATCGGAAATGAGCACGATTACACGGTAGTGCACCGGTAACGGTCAGCGCTCCTCCTCGTGAGCGCGCCTTCCCATGACCACACGCCTGGCCGGCTCGAGCCCCGCCTGCTGACTGGCCTGATCATGAAGTCCGTTCACCTCGGGTGTGCGATGTCCGGGAAGAAAGTTCCCGCGGAAGTTGTTGTAGACTCGGTGGCGTTCAATCGGGCCGACAGGTCTGATTGGTGCAACGCGCGGCTGTAGCTCAATGGTAGAGCGCACGCTTCCCAAGCCTGATACGCGGGTTCGATTCCCGTCAGCCGCTCCACAGATCGCGCCACCACCCCGGGAAACCTTCGAGGACCCGGGGTTTGTGTTACACATTGCACGCGTCGAGGAGCACCCATGTTGCGCACCATGTTCACCGGAAAGATCCACCGAGCAACTGTCACCCAGGCTGACCTGCACTACGTGGGTTCCGTGACCGTGGATCAGGATCTACTGGACGCCGCCAACATTCTTCCGGGCGAACAGGTCTCCATCGTGGACATCGACAACGGGGCCCGTCTCGAGACGTACACGATCGCCGGCGAGCGCGGCAGCGGCGTGATCGGCATCAACGGAGCGGCGGCCCACCTGGTGCACCCCGGTGACCTGGTGATCCTGATTTCCTACGGGCTCATGGACACCGCAGAAGCCCAGAACTACAACCCTCATGTGGTCCATGTGGACGAGAACAACAAGATCGTGGCGCTGGGTTCGGACCCCGCGGATGCCGTGACCGGCGATATGGTCCGCCCGCCACAGGCCCGCGATCACACGGAAGCTCAGGAAGACGCCGCTGTAGCGGCACTTTAATCGCGCTCACGGTGATTACTGCGTCCGGAGTGAATTGCCGCAGGCTTACCTCCGTTCCCCACTGGCGGTTCGACACGGCTGAAGAGTCTTGTCCATGAGCGGCGTTTTCTCCGGTTTCTTCATCATCTGGACCGTCATCGGAGTGGGTTTCCTGGTGGGCCGCTCCGGTTTCCTGGGCCCCCACGGGCAGGTGGTGCTGTCCAAGCTCTCTTTCTACGTGGCCTCCCCGCCCCTGCTCTTCCTGACCATTTCGCAAGCTGACATCGCACAGATGTTTTCCACGCCGCTCCTGATTGCCGCCGTTTCGGCATGGTTGACCATGGCCCTGTATGCGGCGGTCGCCCGGTACGCCCTCAAACGCGATGCGTCCACCGTGGTCATGGGATCGCAAGCTGCCGCTCAGGTGAACGCCGCCAATCTAGGCATACCCATCGCGATGTTCGTCCTGGGGGATGCCTCGCAAGTGGCCCCCGTGATGCTGTTCCAATTGGCCATCAACTCGCCGCTGTACCTCACGGCCATGGACACGCTCACGGACGGTCACCGGCCCACACCGTGGTCGATCATCAAGAACACCTTCACCAACCCCCTGATCGTCGGGTCCCTGCTGGGCATTCTGTTCGGGGCCACCGGATGGCAATTACCCGATTTGGTATTGCAGCCCATCGAGCTGGTGGCCGGTGCCAGCATTCCCGCCATGCTGCTGGCTTTCGGCATGTCGCTGGTGGGCTCCCGACCCCTTTCCGACAAGCGCGAACGTACGGACACCCTGATCGCGTCCTTCGCAAAACTCTTCGTCCACCCCGCGCTGGCACTGCTTCTGGGGCTCTTACTCGGCCTTGAAGGCCACCCCCTCTACGCCGCCGTAATCATGGCGTCCCTGCCCACTGCGCAAAATCTCTATGTCGCGGCGGTACGATATAACCGCGCAACCACTGTGAGCCGTGACACAGTATTGGTCACCACAGTGTTCTCGATGGTCACCATGGCAATCATTGCCGTAGTTCTTTCGTGATCGCGTCGGTCAGTCGGTGTGAAATGCCCCACCAATAGACTGAGTACAAGCTGAGCAGCCTGCTGACCCTCCTCGGGTCCACGGGCTCACTGCCCAGTGCATGACCTTGCCACAGGGGAGGAAACATAGTGAAAGCCACTCACACACCACGCACGGCGCGGAGGGGGCGCCGGATCCGAGGCGCAGTAGCGCTCGCGGGCGCGTCAGCAATGTTGCTGACCGCGTGCGGTTCGCAGGAATCGGGTCCACCCACGCTCACGTGGTATATCAACCCGGATGACGGCGGCCAGGCCGAGATCGCGGAACAGTGCTCCGCGGCGTCGGACGGGAAGTACAAGATCGAGACGTCCCTGCTGCCCCGCGATGCATCGTCGCAGCGCGAGCAGTTGGCCCGTCGTCTGGCAGCCGGTGACACGTCCATGGACATCATGAGCCTGGACCCGCCGTTCGTACCCGAACTCGCCGAGCCCGGGTTCCTGGCCAAGCCACCGGCGGATGTGGTCGAACGGGCCACCGTCGATACGTTGGAGGGCCCGCTCGAGGGCGCCAAGTGGAACGGCGAGGTCGTGGCCGTTCCGTTCTGGGCCAACACGCAATTGCTCTGGTACCGCAAGTCGGTAGCGGAAGCCGCGGGCCTGGACATGTCCAAACCCGTGACCTGGGATCAGATCATCAAGGCCGCACGAGACCAGGACAAGTACTTGGGTGTCCAGGGAACCCAGGCGGAGTCCATGACCGTGTGGGTCAACGCTCTGATCGAATCGGCGGACGGAGAGATCATCACCGCCGCTGAAGAGGGCCAGGACGCGGATATCACGCTCGATACCGAAGCCGGCCAGAAGGCCGCCGAGATCATCGGCACTATTGGTAAGGACGGCCTGGGCGGACCCGGGCTTCCCACCGAGGACGAGAACGCCTCCATGATCCAGTTCCAAGGCGACGACGGTTCCTTCATGGTGAACTGGCCGTTCGTCTGGGCGGCTTCCAACGGCGCCGTCGAGGACGGCTCCTTGGACAAGGCCATGGTCGACGACATCGGGTGGACCCAGTACCCCCGCGTGAACGCGGACACCCAGTCGGCCGCCCCGCTGGGCGGCATCAACATCGGCGTGGGTGCCGACTCCCAGAACCAGGACCTCGCGTGGGAGGCCGTGGAGTGCATCGTCACTCCCGAACACCAGTCCCAGTACTTCGCGACCAACGGCAACCCGCCGTCCTCCGCGAAGGCCTTCGACGATCCCGCGGTGCGGGAGGCCTACCCCATGGCCCCGGTCATCCGGGAATCTCTGGACAACGCGGCACCGCGCCCGCAAACTCCGTACTACAACGAGATTTCCACCGCCATTCAGCAGGAGTGGACTCCTCCTCAGGAAGTAAACGAGAACACTCCCAAGGAGACCGCCACCTTTATTGAGGAAGTCCTGAAGGGAGATGCGCTGCTGTGAGTACTACAGTCGACTCTTCGACCCAATCACCTCAGTCGGCCACGGCACCCAAGGCCAAGCGGCAGATTTCGGACCGGGCCAAGTCGGAGCGCAAGCTCGGTTGGTTGCTGGCCGGTCCCGCATTCCTGGTCATGTTGCTCGTGACCCTGTACCCCATCGTGCAGGCGATTTACGACTCCCTGTTCTCCTTCCGCCTCACGGCTCCGGGTGACAAGGAATTCGTATTCCTGGGCAACTACGTCACGGTCTTTTCCGACATCGTCTTCTGGCGAGACCTGGGTGTCACCCTGTTGATCACCGTGGTCACCGTGGGCGTGGAACTCGTGCTTGGCCTGGCGCTCGCGCTTGTCATGCACAGCGCCATCAAGGCCACCCGTGGTCTGCTGCGCACCGCGATCCTGGTGCCCTACGGCATCATCACCGTGGTCTCCGCGTTCGCGTGGTTCTACGCGTTCGACATCACCACCGGTTACGTGAACAACTGGTTCGACTGGGTGCCCGGTATTGGCCCCGACTTCAACTGGTTCTCCTCGGCAGGCCCGGCTTTGAGTATCATCATGGCCTCCGAGATCTGGAAGACCACACCGTTCATCTCGCTGCTGCTGCTCTCCGGCCTGGCTCAGGTCCCGGGTGAACTCACTGAGGCAGCTCGTGTTGACGGCGCATCCGCATGGCAGCGTCTGACCAAGGTGATCCTGCCGAACATGAAGGCCGCCATCATGGTGGCCGTGGTGTTCCGCGCGCTGGATGCGTTCCGCATCTTCGACAATATTTTCATCATGACCCAGGGCCAGTACGGTACGGAGGCGCTCTCGCTGCTCGCGTATCGCACCTCCATCGGACGCCTGGAAATTGGTCTCGGCTCGGCGATCTCCGTGATCTTGTTCCTGTGCGTGATGCTCATAGCATTCGTGGCAATCAAGGTCTTCAAGGTGGATCTGGCCGGCAATGGGAAGGGCAGGTAATCCGCCATGTTGAGCACTAAGCAAAAAGTCGGATGGGCCATCGTCACCGTATTGGTGCTGATCTACGCACTGTTCCCGGTGCTGTCCATCCTGATGACCTCGTTCAAGACCCCGGCCGATCTGAGCTCCGGCAAGTTCATACCCGCCGAGTTCGTCACGGACAACTACGAGCAGATCTTCGTGGGTGACGCGCAGGACCTGTTCCTGCCGGCACTGCGCAACTCGATTGGCATCTCATTGATCGCCACCTTCATCGCAGTGGTGTTGGCCACCCTGTGCGCCTACGCCATTGCACGACTGGATTTCCCGGGTAAGCGCATCATTCTCACCACCGCGTTGATGGTGTCCATGTTCCCGGTGATCTCCATCGTGACGCCGCTGTTCAACCTGTGGCGTCAGGTGGGTCTGTACGACACCTGGCTCGGTCTGATCATTCCTTACCTGTCCCTGACTCTCCCGATCTCCATCTGGACGCTGGCGGCTTTCTTCCAGCAGATCCCGTGGGACCTGGAGCGCGCGGCACAGGTTGACGGCGCCTCCACCTGGCAGGCGTTCCGCAAGGTGATCGTCCCGTTGACCGCGCCCGGTGTGTTCACCACCGCGATCATTGCGTTCTTCATTGCGTGGAACGACTTCGTGTACGGCATTGGTTTGACCTCCACGTCGGCCGCACGACCGGTTCCCGCAGCTTTGGCGTTCTTCACGGGTGACTCGCAGTTCGAGGATCCCGCCGGTGCCATCTCCGCTGCGGCCATCATCGTGACCATTCCCGTGGTGCTGTTGGTGCTGGCCTTCCAGCGCCAGATCGTTTCCGGTTTGACCCAGGGCGCGGTCAAGGGTTGATCCCGCCGGTCCCTCAACACTTCAAGCTCAATCACAGTTAGGACTGAGTAGACATGGCAGCAATTACCATGCAGAACCTCGTCAAGAAGTACGACGACGGTTTTCCGGCGGTCAATGACGTCTCGATCGACATTGCCGACGGTGAATTCCTGATCCTCGTGGGCCCCTCGGGCTGCGGTAAGTCCACGCTCCTGCGCATGATCGTGGGTCTCGAGGACATCACCAGCGGTGAGTTGCTCATCGACGGCGAGCGCGTCAATGACAAGGCGCCGCGTGACCGCAACCTGTCCATGGTGTTCCAGAACTACGCCCTGTACCCGCACCTGACGGTTTACGAGAACATCGCGTTCCCGCTGCGGCTGTCCAAGGGCCAATTCTCCAACGACGAGATCGACCGTAAGGTCCGCGCGGCCTCGGAGACTCTGGATCTGGACGAGCACCTGGAGCGCAAGCCGGCCAACCTGTCCGGTGGTCAGCGTCAGCGTGTGGCCATGGGCCGCGCCATCGTGCGTGACGCAGATGCGTTCCTGTTCGACGAGCCGCTGTCCAACCTGGACGCCAAGCTCCGTGGCCAGATGCGCACCGAGATCGCCCAGTTGCAGCGCCGGATGGGCATCACGTCCATCTACGTGACCCACGACCAGACCGAGGCAATGACCCTGGGCGACCGCGTGGCCGTGCTGAAGAAGGGCGTGCTGCAGCAGATCGCATCACCGCGTGAGCTGTACGAACAGCCGGTCAACCTGTTCGTGGCGGGCTTCATCGGAGCGCCGTCCATGAACTTCCTGCCGGCGCGCATCGAGGGCAACGTGTTCAAGACGCCCATTGGTGACATCGACGTTCCGGAGCGAGTGCAGCAGAAGTTGTCGGGCAAGAACGACATTGTGCTGTTGGGTCTGCGCCCCGAGCACTTCGAGGACTCCAAGTTCGTGGACGAGGCCAAGGTGCCCCACGGCACCACGTTCGAGGCCGAGTTCACCCACACCGAGTGGCTGGGTAACCAGCAGTACGGCTACATCCAGTTCGAGCAGGATCAGGCCGTCAAGCACAAGCTGGATGAGCTGGCCAAGGACCTGGACGCGGACGAGATGCCCTCGCAGGTGGTCGTGTCCCTGGACGCTTCCTCCCGCATCCGTGGTGGCACGGCGGCCAACATTTGGCTGGATGCCCGCCGCATGCACGTGTTCGACCCCGAGACCGGTGAAAACCTCACCCGTGACGAGCAGGCCGGTGCGGAACTGACCCGCGAAGCCACCGAGGAGCGCGAGGCCGAGATCGAGCGCGCGCGTCAGAAGGCCGACCGCGATGGGAACACCACCGATCGCAACAACGGTGCGGCTCCCAAGGGCGACCGCCAGGCCGATACCCGTCGCGCGAACACCGGTGATCGCGGCCCCGCCGACGATCGCAACGTCACCGGTGATCGTGACGTGACCGGTGACGGTTCGGAGGCCGGTGGCCGCCACCGCGCCGGCGACGCCCCGTGGCAAGGGCAGGGCCAGGGCGGCAGCACCCCCGCCTGACACGCACCGAACGCAATAGAACCGCCGACGCCGCGGTGAGACTCCCCAGGGACTCTCACCGCGGCGTCGGCGTTTGTGCAGTGGCTACTGGAACGTGGTCTGGACGAAGGTCAACCACACCACCAGCACGATCACGAGCACGAGGGCCAGCGATGAGGCCGCGTACCGCAAGCGCGGATAGCGCACGTGCCAGGCGACCAGCTTGGGCCAGTGCTTGCTGACCTGCTCGGGCGTGGCCTGTTTGAAGTTCACGTGCTGCGCGCCGGACAGATCGGCGAAACTCTTGAGAGAAGCTGTGTCCCACACAATGCCGTCCAGGGCCATGGCCCGTTTACCGGTCTCGGTGACGAGCCACAAATAGGGCCGACCTCGTGGTTTACCGGGCTTGGGTCGCGGTGGGAGGAGCTGGTCCACCGTCACCACCTGGTGCACTCGGTCGCGGGGTACCGCATGGAAACCGATCCAGCGCGACTTCAAGAAGTGGGTCTGTGTGATCACGGTCAGCGCGGGGCGCAAGTATCCGTAGGCGATAACCCCGCCCACCAGTGCCAAGACGATGAGCACCGCAATGACGGGTCCCCGCGGGCGTCGGTAGTAGAGCGCGAGCAGGGCCACGGCCACCAGCATCAGCGGCGGAACTGCGGCCCAGATCCTGCGGCCGTACGAGGTGATGCGCGGGTGGAAGACGTGCTGCGGAGCCGAATACTTCTCCGGTACCTGTCGGACTGTTTCTGCCATGGTGTGCTGAGATTCTCCCGCGAACGTCGGTGTGGACCCGCACCAGCTTAACCGGCCGGCGTCGCGGACCTTGACGGGCAAAATGTCGTATTACACCGACTTGGGTCTCATCCGATCCAATGGGCTAACGTGATGATTCATGGAATCAACCGACCGCGTATTGAAGGCCGTAGGGGCGTGGCTGTTTCTCATCGTGCTCTCGGTCGCTGCCGCGGCGGTCACGATCGCCCTGGTCAACAAGTACCAGTACGGCCCGGAAACCGATGTCAAGGCCTATTTCGACGCACTCCAGGCCGGCGACGGCGCTGCAGCGCTCGGCGCGCTCAACGCGGAGGTCCCCGATTCCAACGCGGCCCTGCTGGACGGTGACCCGTTGGAGGCGGCCGCGGAGAAATTGGACGACGTGGCGATCTCGACCGTGTCCTCCTCCAGCGACCAAGCCGTGGTGCGCGCCGACTACACGCTGGACGGTCAGGAGCACAGTTCCGAGTTCACCCTGCATCCCGCGGACACCCAGTGGGGTTTCTTCACGGTCTGGGATTTCGACCGCTCCACCTTGCCCACGATGCACGTGACCATGCCCGGCTCCACCGCGGTGGACATCAACGGTGAATCCGTGGCGCTGACCGATTCCGCGCGTGACTTTGCGGTCTTCTACCCCGGGATCTACACCGGCTCCTACTCCTCCCCCATGGTGGCCGCTGAACCCGAGCAGACCTTGGTGACCGACCCTGCCGACGAGACCACGCTCCAGCTCGAGGCAACTCCTTCGGACGAACTGAAAACCCAGGTCAGGGAGCAGACCAAGAGCTACCTGGACGAATGCGCCGAGCAGGACTCCCTGTACCCGGCGGGCTGCCCGTTCTATTACGAGTTCTCGGGGCGTGTCCAGGACAACGTGAAGTGGACCATCACCGAGTATCCCAAGCCCGAGGTGCGATTGGGCGGGCCCAACGCGGATCGGTGGGCCCTCATGGACAGCCCGGGCAAGGCCAAGATCGAGTTCACCTCGGTCGACCTGTTCGATGGAAAGACCAGCAAGGTCTCCGAAGAAGTACCGTTCACGTTCAAGGCACACCTGGACGTGACCGAGGACGAGGCCACGGTCACCTCCAAGCACTGACTCGCCACCGCTGAAACGTGTGGGCCACCCCGGCTCGGAGCACGGCCCCAAGAGGCACGACTGACACGAGGGAGGGCCGCTACCGTCTCACGGACGATAGCGGCCCTCCCCAGCTCACCGATCAGCAGCGGCTCAGTCGAGACCGCGCAGCTCCAGGGTCAACTCGGACTCGGCATCAGCGGAAACCGTGAACGGGATGCCCCAGTCCTGCTGGTACAGGTGGCACGCTGCGTGCTCGGGGATCTCTCCGTCCGGGGAACCGTCACACGCGGCCGCACGGGCGGTGATGTGCAGAACGCCCTCGGTCACGCCGTCGGCCAGGCGCAGCGTGCGGGTCAGGCCCTGTGCGGTGCCATCGCCGTCAACGAGCGCTTCGGCCGGGGAGGACGAGACCTTCAACTGCGTGGGATCGCCCCAACGGGTGTCCAATTTCTGGCCGGCGGGAGCGGAGAACCGGACCACCAGGTCCAAGTCTCCGGGGGCGATCGGACTGCGCTTACGCTGCATCTGAGCCGCGCCCTCGTCCACGGTCTGGGCGTCCTTGGGGACCGGAACGCGCACCAAGCGGTGGGAGTTGGCCTCCACGACCACCATGACGGGCTGCTCGTCCGAGGAATCGAGGATCACGCCGGAGGGCTCGGCCAGCCCGCGGGTCAGCGTGGAGACCTTATGGGTCGAGGGGTCGTAGCGGCGGATCGCACCGTTGTAGGTGTCCGCAATCGCCACCGAGTTGTCGGGCAGCACGGCCACGCCCAGGCAGTGCTGCAGGCGGGCCTGGTCCGCGGCGCCGTCACGGAAGCCGAAGTCGAACAGACCCTCACCGATCGGGCTGTCCACGGACGTCACCGCACCGGACTCGTCGAAGCGCACGCGACGCAACGCCGAGGACTCGGAGTCCGCGACCCACACCGTTCCGGCGGAATCCTCGGCCAGACCCGAGGGCTGGGCGAACCAGGATTCGGTCGCAGCGCCGTCGCGCAGGCCCTCATCACCGGTGCCGGCGAGCACGGCCACCTGGCCGGTGCGCGGGTCGAAGGAGAACAACTGGTGGGTGCCGGCCATAGCGATCACCAGGGTGTCCGCGGCGGTGGACCACAGCACGTCCCACGGTGAGGACAGCGCCACGTCCGTGGGAACGGCGTCGGCGGGGATCTCGTTGGGGTCCACGCCGCGAGCGCGGGCATCGTCCAGGAGGCGCTGCACGCCGTTACCGGCCAGGGTGCGCACCTTGCCCGTGGACAGTTCAACGCCGCGCAGGCGGTGGTTCACGGTGTCCGCGACGATCAGGTCGTACCCCAGGTCCGCACGCACGGATTCGGGCAGCAGCGCAACGCCCTGGGGCTCGTTGAACCGGGCGACATCCGCGGGACCGTCCGCCCAGCCCTTGGTTCCGAAGCCGATGGCGCGGCGCACCGTGGTGAGGTCGTCCTCGAGCTGCACCAGGCGGTGGTGGCCGGTGTCGGTGACCAGGAAGGATCCGTCCGGCAGCCGCACAGATTTGCCCGGGAAGCGCAGGTCTCCCTCGGGACGCGGGCGCGGTACGTAGGGCCCGTCGCCGCGGTGCAGGGTGCCCTTGGCGTCGTGTTCGGCCACGAGCTCTTCAACCAACGATTCCAGGCCCTGGACATGGCCCTCACCGGACAGGTGCGCCACGATATAACCCTCGGGGTCCAGCACCACCAGGGTGGGCCAGGCGCGCGCGGTGTAGGCGTCCCAGGTCTTGAGCTCGGGATCGTCGAGCACCGGGTGGGTGATCTCGTAGCGATCCACTGCGGCGGCCAGCGCCTGCGGATCGGCCTCGTGCTCGAACTTGGGCGAGTGCACGCCCACGGTCACGAGCACGTCCGAGTGCTTCTCCTCGAGCGGGCGCAGCTCGTCCAGCACGTGCAGGCAATTGATGCAGCAGAAGGACCAGAAGTCCAACACCACGATCTTGCCGCGCAGGGCCTCCAGATCCAGCTGCCGGTCGCCGGTGTTGAGCCAGGCGCGGCCGGTGAGCTCGGAAGCTCGTACGGGGGTAGTGCTCCGCTGTGTCTTCACAGTGTGATGAGTCCTTCCAGGCATGCAACATCGGGTCTTTCAGGTCAACGTTAGCCGCCACGCGCATCTTCCCGGGTACGCGCGTTGCGGTCTGTGACGCGCGTCCGGCACCCGCGCCACGGACGACGACGCCGCTCGTGCGCGCCCCCGGGGGCCGGCCGGCCTCGCGACGGGCCCGGTCCGAGACGGGCGCTGGTAGGTCAGCGGCGGCGTCGTTCGTCCTGTTCGGCGAGGTTGGCCATCATTTCGTTGTAGGCCTTGAGCTCCGCGTCATCGGTGCGGTCCGCTTGACGGTCCACCCGGCGGTTCTCCTTGGTGCCGTCCAGCGCCCACATGATGGCTACGATCACGGCGAGCAAGAACGTGGGGAATTCGCCGATGCCCCACATGAGCATGCCGCCGAGCTCCTGATCCTCCAGCGCACTGGGGCCCCACGGGCGACCCATGTTGCCGAACCAATCGGCCTGTAAGACCGCGGTCATACTCATGATGGAGATGCCGATGAACGCGTGCGCGGCCATGGTGGCCAGCAGCAACACCAAGCGCATGGGGTAGGTGGGCCGCTTGGGGATCGGGTCGATTCCGATGAGCACCAGGGCGAACATGTACCCGGTGAACAAGAAGTGGATCATCATGAACTCGTGGCCCACGTGATAGCGCAGCGTCACGCGGAACAGGTCGGTGAAGTAGAACAGCACGATCGAGAACGCGAAGTTGGCCGCGGCGAAGATCGGGTGGGTCACGATCTTGCCCCACGTGGAGTGCACCAGGCGCAGGATCCATTCACGGGGCCCACGGGTGCCGTCCCGGCGGGGCTCCAACGCCTTGAGGACAAGGGTGACGGGGGCACCGGAGACCAGGAACAACGGCACGATCATGGTCAGGCTCATGTGTTCGACCATGTGCGCGGAGAACAACACGCGGGCGTACACCGCCACGCCACCGGAGGTTGCGTACATGAGCAGCAGCAGACCGATGAGCCAGGATGCGGTCCGCAGCACCGACCACTGATCCCCGCGGCGCCACACCTTGATTGCGGCCCAGAGGTAGACAATGGCGAAGAAGGCGACCACCGCGGCCCAGAACCAGTCGATGCGCCACGTGGCGAACCAAGAGCTGAAAGTCGGTTCGGGCGGCAGCTCGTACCAGGTGAGCAATCGCGCGGGAGAAGCGTCCGTGGGCATCTCCTCGGGCACGGGCGGGGCTGTTCGGCTCAGGGCCGAGGCAATACCCATGAGCAATCCCATGAGCACGAGCTCCACCACGATCACGCGCCACAGGGTGGCCGCACGGGAGCGGGAGCCGTCCTCAACACCCGGAATCAGCCACTGGCGGTGGGCGAAACCGGCCAGCGCGAGCAACAGGGTGAGCACGAGCTTGGCCAGCACAATGTGGCCGTATCCGGAGTTCAACTGTTCCCACGTGCCGATGCGCACCTGGGCGTTGATGATGCCGGACAGCAGCACCAGGACATAGCACCCCAGAGCCACCAGGGAGTAACGCCGCAGCACCACCGCCAACAGCGGTACGCGGTGCTTCGCCTCACCGCGGTGAGCGATCATCGTGGATTCTTTGGAGAGCAGCGGACTGGCCCACGCCAGCACGACCAGACCGCCCACCCACAAGCACACACCCATGAGGTGCAGGCCCAGCGAGTTCACGGCGCCCATGTGGTCGGCACCGCCCGAGGAGTGACCGTTCAGGGCGAGGGCAACTAGCGCAATCATGCTCAGCGCCAGGGTGCAGAAGAGTCCGAGCAACGCGCGCACACCGAAGATCAGGGTGGTGACCACCGCGGCCACGATCACCACAGTTGCCTGCGCCTGGCCCGTGGCGATTTCGGTGATGTAGTGGGTCAGCTGCTGGGTGTAGTTCTCCCCCGCGCCCAATCCCGTCCCCGAGACGTCCGAGTACGTGAAGATCAACACCGCAATCGCGGAAACCGTCCACACGACCGCTGCGGCCTGGGCCAACCGGAGTACCGAGGAATACAGCGGGTGATCCGGTTCGACCGACTGCTCGCGGCTGTTGCGCGGCGGTCGTTTGCGCGTGAGATCCGCGAACCGCGGGACCACGCCGATCGCCAGCAGCAGGGCTCCCATGACCACGGCCATGGCAATGTTGTGCACGGTCTCCAGCACCGGCAGCCCCCACCGGACCAGGGCACCCGGGTCCGCGACCTGCCGCGGGTCCGATGCGCCCCCGTACAGCAGTGCCGCTGTCATGCCGATCATGGCGGCCACGATCACCACCGCAATGATCCAGGGGTTGAGACCAACCCCCGCGATCTCGGACCGCTGGGGCTTGGCGCGTCCCGGGGTTTTCGCCCCAGTGGCAGTGCTCATTCGTGTGCTCCTCCGGCCCCGCGTACGGCGGCCATTCCCGTGTTGTTACCCGCAGACCCTGTGTCGTTGACGTTCATCCGTTCAGAAGAGCCCGTCTCCCACGAATCCACCTTCCTCGCACCCGGGCGGAATCGCAAACACCGCCGAACCGATGGGAACCGTCCACGTGTTGAGCATGTCCATCTCGTCCAGTTTCTTCTGGATGGGAACGAACTGTTTGGTCGGATCCGATTGGTAGGACGCAAACAGCAATCCCGTGTTGGACACTCCCCCGCTGATATCTCCCGAGCGACTCATACCGGAGGCATCCGTCACCGGTAGGTCGTAGTTGTACACCCGGCGGAAGATCTTTTCGTCCGGGTTGTCGGTGCGCGAGCGGCGGATGTGACTGTACGAGGCGATCACGGGGAACCCGAGCGGTCCCTTGGCCCCGAAGTCCGGCTCGTCATGTTCCTCGCCGCCGGTCAAAGGTGCTCCGTTGGCCAGTTTGCGACCCACTGAGTCCTCACGGGCGGGCGTATCGGCCTCGTCCCAGGTGTCCAGATTCATATGGATGCGGCGCAGCACCAGCGAGGTGCCGTTCTCGATCCACGGCTCGAAACCGTCCCGCCCATAGACCACCTTCTCGTGGTCGGTCTCTCCCGGATAAGGGTTCACAGTGCCGTCCACCTGGCCGAACAAATTGCGCATGGTCTGGCCCGGGACAGTGGCCCCCACCGTGTTACGGAAACCGTCCTGCACCCACCGCACACTCGCGAAGGAACGCGAATCCTTGAGCAGCACACGTTGGGCGTGTGCCAGGGTCAGCTTGTCGTCGCAGCACAGCTGTAACAACAGATCACCCTGGTTCCATCGGTCCTGCAGCTGGTCGATCTCGAAGGCCGGGAGGGGTTTGAGCCACTCGGGTGCACGGTTCGAGTCGATGAGCGACATGGCCTTCGGCCCAAAACCGAACGTGACCGTGAGTCGCGACGGGTTCTCCGCAAGCCACGGTTCCTGATCCCACAACGGGGCGCGACCCTGGGTGAGCGCAGCGGCGTCGTCGCTGAGCACACGAAGCATGCGGCGCAGGGAATCTTTGCTCGCACCCTTATTGAGGTCCAGGGCGATGAATGCGCAGAAGGCCTGCGGCAGTGTGGCCACACCGGCCTGGCGCGCACCGTGGAACGGCTCGACCTGCAATCCGTGGCGCGCGGCGTCCGAATGATCCGCGGTGGGATCCTCCGTGACCCCGAGCGCCTCGTTCAGACCCACCGCGGAGGCCGCTCCGATACCGGTGACGCCGGCACCGGCGACCGCTCCGATCAGGAGCGATCGCCGCTGCAGGCCCTCACGGCGAGGTGTCTCGTCAGTGCTCATGACATTCCGGAAGCGCCGAAGTTTCCGGGGCGGGCATCTCCGAATGCTCACCGTGCCCGCTGTGTTCCTCGCCCGGTGCGTAGTGCTCCTGCGCTCCCGCGTAGTCGCGCACCGGCACCGTGATCTGCTGAGTACGGTCGTCGTTGAACTCGAGCTCAACCGTGAGATCCGTCCCTGACTTCACCGCGCATTGCAGCTCCATGAGCATCATGTGATCGCCACCGGGTTCAAGCGTCTTGGTTTCACCGGGCGCAATCTCGAAGCCGCCCTCGACCCGCTTCATTTCGGTGGCACCGGTCTGGTCGTTCATCACGGTTTCGTGCAGCTCGGCCACCCCCGCGACATCGGTTGCGTCAATCGCCTCGAGTGTCACGGGCTGGTCTCCGGTGTTTTTGAGCGATCCGAACACGGACGTCATGTTGGAGTCGGCGGCCTTGGCCCAGCCGTCGCTCAGCTCCACGACCTGTTCGGTCGCGGCATTTCCTTCCGCCGACGACGCCGCCGGGGCTTGCGATTCACCGCTCGCCTGGTTGCCGTCTGCGGCGCAGCCGGTGAGTGCTGTGGCAGCGAATCCCACCGCCAGCAGAGTGGTGATGCCACGACGCAGCGGTCGGGGCAGGGAACGTGCAGGGGTTTCAATGGACATGTTCATGGTGTTGTCTTTCTCGAACCCGGGTACCGTCGCGAGATGCCCACGTGCATGCCGACCATGCCTCGAGGGGAATGCGGGGCGGAACCCAGAAACCTACGGGATACGGGGCTGATCAGTGCCGTTTGTTGCGGGTAGCCAGAACGAGCACCACGATGAGCAGTGCGAGCGCACCCACGCCACCGACCACGGGGATCAGCCAACCGGGGGTGCCGGATTCACCGGCGGGCTCGGCTTCTTCGGACGCGGTGTCATCGCGCTGTTCCCCCGTGGAGGCCGCGGATTCCTCGGGTGTGGGGCTCTGACCAGCCTGGTCACCAGCACCCGCACCCACGGTGTATTCGTAGGTCCCCTCGATGGGGTGGCCGTCCTCGGAAACCACGCGCCACACGACGGTGTAGGTCTCGTCCTCGGTGGAACCGGGGTTGCTCAGGGGCTGAATCACGCGCTGGCGCTCCACGGTGGATTCCCGCTCGATCAAGGATTCACCGTTGGAGTCGGTCACCCGGATCTCTCGCCCGATCTCCATGACGTTTCCGGAGAAAGTCAAGGTCAGGGATTCGGGGGAAGCATCCAGGGAAGCCCCGGGCTCGGGGTCGGTACTGATCAGCTCGTCGTGCGCGGCTGCGGGCTGTGCCGTACTCACGAACATGAACAGAGCCGTGAGCAACGCGAGCAGTACTGCGGCGAGCGGGCGTCGATCGGTTGCGGCGCGCGCTACCGCTGTGGGCGGCGTCGTCCGTGCGGACGGTGCGGGGGCTGTGGCATCAAAAATGTGCATGGAATTCTCCTGCGTCTCGGACGCATTGCTGCCGCGGAAAGCGGCATGAAGCGGAAAGTGAAGAGTGACAATGGCGGCACTCCCGGCTCCGCTACAACACCGAATCTTGGCGCTGAAGAATTATGCGAAGGCCGGGGCCGTCCCCCGCGCGGGCGGGCCCCTGAAACTTTGCACCACGGGTAGCAACAATTGGTCGGTGAGAGCGCGGGGAGAAGTCCATGCGATCCGGCGCGGCACCGTACGAATTACGGGCAGAACGGGAACACGCACCCATGCGAGCACACGCAACGACAGGACCTCGAGCAGTCGCACCGCGGCTACCTCGCCATGTCGCAGCAGGGCGTACGTGGCGACCGCGGCAATCACGTGGGCGGCCAGCATGCCCGCAGCGTGGTGAGCCAGACCGGGAGCCACGCTCACCACGAGCTGCGGAGTCCCTTCGACGCCCGCGCCCGTGACGTGGTGGGTGTGGTCAACGGCGGTGACCCCGTGACCGGATTGGGCGAACAGCCCGTGGAAGAGCCCCTGGCTGGCCAAGACCGCGGCAGCAACACTCATGCGGGACAGTAGCCTGCCCGCAAGCAGCATGCACACGGGAGCCGCAAGTGCCGCGGACAGAAGGATCAGAATGACCGGAGGCCACGTGCCGTCAACCGCGGCGTGCGAGGCGGCACCCAGGCCCGTGGCGATCAGGGACGCAGCCCAACCCCGGGCAAGACGGCGCGCACGCGAAGCCACCGCACACCTCCGGGGATCTGGTCAGCCAATTATTTCCCCTCCATTATGCGCGTGAACCGGAGAATCCACGAACTCGGAGACAAGCAAGGGACCGCCCACGAAAACGTGGACGGTCCCTTGAACTAACACGAGCGTGACGCCCGCGCAGGCTTACCTCACTTGGAGGAAACAGCAGCCTTCAGCTTGGAGCCGGCGGTCAGCTTGACGCCGTGGCCGGCCGGAATCTGAATGGTCTCACCGGTCTGCGGGTTGCGACCCTGGCGAGCGGCACGGTCGGTGCGCTCGACGGACATCCAACCCGGGATGGTGATCTTCTCGCCGTTGGAAACGGAGCTCTCGAAGACCTGGAACATTGCATCCAGGACGCCATTAACGGCGGCCTGAGTGGTGCCGGCTTTCTCGGCAACCTCGGCAACGAGTTCGCTGCGGTTCTTAGCCATGTGCTTGTCCTCCTGGACTTAATTGGCGTTCTCTATGGAAATAGGGAGCACACGCGCCCAGTGCTTCCGAGTGAGAAATTACCAGCTCGACTTGGAGATACCCGGCAATTCGCCGCGGTGGGCCATTTCGCGGAAGCGAACACGGGAGATTCCGAATCGCTGGAAAGTACCACGGGGACGACCGTCGATCTGGTCACGGTTACGAACGCGGATGGGAGAAGCGTCACGGGGGAGCTTCTGCAGACCCAGGCGAGCCTCTTCGCGAGCCTCCGGGGTTGCATTCTCATCCACGAGAGTCTTCTTCAGCTCTGCGCGCTTGGCGGCGTAGCGCTCGACGATGACCTTGCGCTGCTCGTTCTTGGCGATCTTGGACTTCTTTGCCATGGATTTAGCGCTCCTCGCGGAAATCGACGTGCTTACGAACCACCGGGTCGTACTTCTTCATGACCATGCGGTCAGGATTGTTACGGCGGTTCTTACGGGTTACGTAGGTGAAGCCGGTACCTGCGGTGGACTTCAGCTTGATGATGGGACGTACGTCCTTATCCTTAGCCATCTCAGATCTTCTCCCCACGTGCAATGAGCTCGTTGACCACGGCGTCGATGCCGCGCGCATCGATGACCTTGATGCCCTTGGCGCTCAGGTTGAGCGTAACGTTGCGACGCAACGAGGGCACCCAGTAACGCTTCTTCTGGATGTTCGGGTTCCACCGGCGCTTGGTGCGGCGGTGCGAGTGCGAGATGCTGTGTCCAAAGCCCGGCTGAGCTCCGGTCACCTGGCAGTGCGCTGCCATAGTGTTCTCCTCCAATGTCCAATGTCGACGAAATGACGGCACGCATGGTCGCTGTCAATGTTTTGTGTTCACGCTGACAGCTGCGGCCAAGAGTGATCCGTCACCTCAAGAAAATGCCACCGTTCGTGCGCTGGGCGGTGGTGCTCAATTGCCCCGCGTCAGTACCGGTCAGGGCACTCGCCACGACGAAGACGGTGAAGATCAGGCGCCGGTAGATGGACTCCACCACACGACAACCTTAAATTCTAGGCTTCTACGATCTCTCTCGCAAACTCAACGTTAAAAACGGTGCGATTGAGCGCAGGACTATCTTAGCGGTAGGCGCCCAAGGGGCAAACTCGAGCGCTTTTAACACGAGTTCGGGGTGCGCGCCGTCCATGACCCGGCGCACACCCCAGAACACGTTGTGCGGTTCCCAGCTCCTCACCCAGGAGATTAGGTAAGACTAATCTAACCTAATTTTTCCAACGGGGGAACCCCTGATTTTCGGTTGTTATTTTCCGCGCGGTTCCGCGATATCCCGGTGTTCCAGCGGCTCGGGAACGATCACTCCGGGTTCGCGGGAACGCGTCCCCAGAGTCTCGTTGACGGCTTTCACGAGCGCCCGAACTCGATCCATGCGGTTCAACTCCTCGAGCAGGACGTACATTCCTTGCCCGTCCGCCAACGGAACCCGCCAGTTGGGATATTCGTCACTCGTGCCCGGCTGGTTCTGAATCCGTCGCTCCCCCACCGCGTCCACCAGGGACACGTTGAACAGCATGGAAGGCGCGCGACCCAGGTAGCGGTACAGCGCCTCGATCTTGGCTTCTTCGCTGCTGTCAGCGCCGTCCGGGAGCAGGCCGGCGGCCTTCACCGCGGTGAAGAAAGTGTCGAGTTGCTGTTGGGCCTCTTTGCGTTCCTCCTCGGGGGAACGGGCGAGCAAGCCCAGGTCCTCGCGCAGCTTGAGCTGCACACCCCCCAGATAACCGGCGGTGGGCGGCAGGTCGTGCGTATTGACCGACGCCATGCACAGTTCGCGGTACTTGGACGGATCCAGCGGCTCGTCCCCGTCCATTTCGAACCACAGGATGGAGGTTCCCAACACACCCTTCTGCTCGAGGTACTGCCGCGCGCTGGGTTCCACGGTGCCCAGGTCCTCGCCGACCACCACCACGTCCGCCAGTTCTGCCTCGAGTGCCAACACACCCAGCATCGCCTCGTGGTCGTAGTACACGTATGCGCCCTCGGATGCCTGGTTGCCGTCAGGGATCCACCACAGCCGGAACAGACCGATCACGTGGTCGATGCGGATACCTCCGGCGTGACGGAAGATGTTGCGCAACATGTCCCGCCACGGCTGGTAGCCGGCCTCGGCGAGTCGCTGCGGGTGCCACGGGGGCTGGCTCCAGTTCTGACCAAGCTGGTTGTACATGTCCGCGGGAGCACCCACGCTCACACGACTGGCCATGGTGTCCTGCAGGGTCCACGCGTCCGCGCCGTTCTTGCTCACACCCACGGCCAGATCGTGCACCACACCGATGTCCATGCCCGCCCGGTGGGCCGCCCGCTGGGCCGCCTCGAGCTGCTCGTCCAGCAGCCACTGCAGCCACACGTAGAAGTTGATGCGCTTCTCGAGGCGCGTGCGGGCCTCCCGCGCGTAGGGCGCCTCCGGTGACGCGGCGCCGTGCTCCCATTCCGGAGAGTCCTCGCCGAGTTCCTCGCGCAGGGCGCACCACAGACCGAAGTCCTGTAGAGCTTGGCCCCCTCGAGCCACGAAGGCCGCGAACTGCTGCTGCCGGTACGGTGAGCGCCGCACGGTGAAGAGCAGGTCGAGGCTCTTGAGTTTCGCTTCGTAAGCGGGGTCGCGCTCGATGCTGCTCGGATCCAGCACGGTCTTGCGCTGCACCGCTGCGAGGTGCTCGACCACCTCGCGGTCGTTGGGGCGCAGGTACGCGAACTCGGCCACGTCCGTGATGCGCAGGTACAGCGGATTGAAGAAACGCCTGCTCGACGGCAGGTATGGCGAGGGTTCGATGGGCGGCGTCGGCTCCGCGGCGTGCAGCGGGTTGATCAGCACGTAGTCCGCGCCCTGGGTGCCGCTGATGGCGGCCAGGGACGCCAGATCGGACAGATCCCCCACACCCCACGAACGTGAGGACATCACCGAGTACAGCTGTGCCATGTAACCCCAGCGGCGCTGCCCGCGCAGCTTGTCGGTCGTGTTCAATCGCTGCGGGGTCACGGCCAGGTAGATCGAATCGGGCTGCCCACCGTTGACCGCCGAGCACTCGGCCTCCAGGCGGTACCAGCCCAGTCCCAGGTCTCCGGGGAGCTCGTAGCGACGCCGCTCCAGTTCCGTCCCGTCCACCGTGCGAGTGTCCGACGACGCCGCCGCGGCCAGTTCCTGCGCGGCCTCCGGTCGATCTTCGGGCCACCATCGGACGCGCACCTCGGCACCCGAGGGGACGGTGACGTCCACGGTGGCATAGGTGCCGGCCTCGGTCACGACAACCGGGGGTAGCATGCGCCGCCAGGGGGCCTCGTCACGAGCCCGAAGGGATTCCTGGACCGCGGCTTCGGACGAGACATCCGCGCCCAGCGCGGTGAGCACCTTACCCAGGGTGTCTTCCGGGACGGTCTTGGGTTGACCGTCAAAACCTTGATATTCGGTGGCCACCCCGTAGCGGGAAGCCAATGATTGCAGTGAGGTTTCGCCTGATTGTGATCCGCTGTCCGCCATGGTTCCACTCTAATCAACCGGGTGATGGTTCCCCGTGCACATGACCTCCCCGCCGGCAGCTCAGCGCGTCACGGCTGAGACCACGCCTGCGCGGTGAGTTCAAAGCTGCGCGCCCGCACCTCCGGATCGAAGGCATAGCTGTTGAGCATCAACTCGTCCGCGCGGGTAGCCTCCACGATCTGTTCGAGCTGGTCGGCCACTTGGCGCGGGGTTCCCACGGCAGAAACCGCCAAGTGCTGTTCCACGAAGGCGGCTTCCGCCGGTGACAACTCCACCTGGTCCACCGGCGGCTGCAAGGGGCCCCTGTTGTTACGGGCCATCCCGCGGACCAGCAACTGGTGGGTCGTGAACTGCCGCCGGGCTTCGGCCTCGGTTTCGGCGGCCACCACATTGGCGGCGATCATCACGTAGGGCTCCTCGAGCGTGGCCGTGGGCGCGGACGCATCGAAGGACGTCCGGTACACCTGGATGGCTTCCATGATCATGGCCGGGGCGAAGTGCGAAGCGAAGACATAGGGCAGACCCAGCGACGCCGCCACCAGGGCCCCGTCCGTGGAAGACCCCAGGATCCACAGCGGCACACGGGTGTTGCGCGCCACCGCCGCACGGATGGGTTCTCCCTCCTGGCCACGGAAGTACCGCTCGAGCTGATGGATGTCCTGCCGGAAAGTATCGTGGCCGCCCTGTCCCCGGCGCAGCGCCAATGCCGTGCGCATGTCGGTCCCCGGTGCCCGCCCGAGCCCGAGATCCACCCTCCCCGGATAGAGGTTCTCGAGAGTTCCGAAGCTCTCGGCCACGGTGAGCGGCACGTGGTTGGGCAGCATGATGCCTCCGGATCCCACGCGGATGCTGGAGGT
Organism: Kocuria atrinae; assembly: GCF_039531425.1. Lineage (NCBI taxonomy): Bacteria > Bacillati > Actinomycetota > Actinomycetes > Micrococcales > Micrococcaceae > Kocuria > Kocuria atrinae. The sequence continues at coordinate 1,249 of NZ_BAAAQA010000011.1, read as the reverse complement.
AGCCGCGAGCGCCTGGCCCATGAGCAGGGCCGTTGACGATGATGCGAAGGACTCCGAATTGTGGTGCTCCGCGTACCAGACCCGCTGATAACCGGCGGTCTCGAGGCGCTGGGCCAAGGTGGTGGCGTCCCGCACGCACTGAGCTACCGGTCGATCTTGGATAATGGGAACCAGGTCCAGGGCGGACAGGTTCACGCGAGAATTCTGGGCTGCTACCACGATGTGGTCCTTTCACCGGCCGTCCACTGGGTCATCTCTGTCGATGCTATTACTCGTGTGTCACCCGAACACGTCCGTCATGTGAGGATTGCCCTATGAAGCCTTCATTGCCCGCACCGCCAGCCGACTGGCGCCCCTCCGCCGTGGTGTTCGACTGCGACGGCGTTCTGATGGACACCGAAACCGCGTGGGCAGGGGTCCAGGAACGGGTTGCAGCGGACTACGGGGTGGACTTCAACCAGGCCGCGCTCAAGGAACTCATGGGGCTGTCCGCCGCGGACGTCGCCCGGTGGATCACGGACCGTGCCGGCGAGGCCGCGAGCAAACAAGGCCGTGAGGAACCCAGCCTGAACGAGGTCTACGATCACCTGATCGAGGTTGAGTCGGAGGTTGTCTCATCCGTGCTGGAACCCCTCCCCGGGGCCTTGGAAACCCTCCGTGCCTTTGCCGAGCGCATGCCGGTCGCGGTGGCCAGCAACTCCACCGCCCAGGTCCTGGACCGCAAGGTGCGCGCTCTGGGCCTGGACAGCATCATCACCACGTGGGTCAGTTCCGACGACGTCCCCCGCGGCAAACCCGCCCCCGACATCTACGAAGAGGCCGTTCGCCGACTGGGCACGGATCCCAAGCAGTCGCTGGCCATCGAGGACTCCCCCGCCGGCACCACGGCCGCTTCCACGGCGGGGTTGTACGTGCTGGGTGTTCCCAACGGCCACGACGAACCGCTCGAGTGCCACTTCATCGCCGATTCCCTGGCGGACCCCCGTGTTCGAGAACTCATGACCGGTTGGGGCGTCTAACCGGTTACCGACACGCCCAGGCCCCATGACAAAGCCGCTGCGCCCCGCAACCTGCCGTGAGGCAGGAAACGGGGCGCAGCGGCGTCGTTCTCGAAACCAGCGGCTCGGCAACACAAGCACCGGGACAGGACTAGCCGTCCCAGAAACCGTAGGGCTGTATTAGAGGTTCCGCCGGTAGGTCAGGGTCGTCGGGCCGGTCGAGTGTCCCAACGGTGGCGGGTCCAGGCCTC
>NZ_BAAAQA010000010.1:0-38479 GCF_039531425.1 Kocuria atrinae | reverse complement strand
GGACGGTTCGAAAGAACCACTCACTAATGAGAACCGCCGGACCCCACACACCGTTTAACGGACAGACCCCGGCACCACCGTTCAGATGGCTGGAGCATGTGCGTAAGGCGAACGTTGACCGGACAGTCCGCTGGAGCAAGCCTTGCGCCTGTGGATTTGATGGCTCAGTGGCGGGCTTCTGTGATCGCTCAGTGGCGGGGCATGGGCGGTCAGGAGGTGGTCGTGGTGCGGCGCAGCTCGCGGTAGATGGTGGTGCGGGAGACGTTGAACAGCTCGGCGAGCTCTGCCTGGGTGTGCTCGCCAGCCGTATGCAAGGTCATGAGGTGCTTGCGCTGAGAGGGCGAGAGCTTGGGCTTCTTGCCCTTGAGCTTGCCCTTGGATCTGGCGATGGCCATGCCCTCGCGGGTGCGCAGGCGGATGAGGTCCGCCTCGAACTCGGCCACCATGCCGAGCGCGTTGAAGAGCAGCCGGCCCACGGGGTCGTTGGGGTCGTAGACGCTGCCGCCGAGGCTGAGCGCGACTCCCTTGATGGTGAGCTCGTCGGCGATGTCCCTCGCGTCCGGGAGGGAGCGGGCTAGCCGGTCGAGCTTGGTCACCACCAGGGTGTCACCCTCCCGGGTCGCGGCCAGCGCTTCGCGCAGCCCGGGCCGGGCGCGGGTAGTTCCGGTCAGGCCGTGGTCGAAGTAGATGTTCTTGCTCTCGACTCCGAGGCGCTCGAGCGCTTCCCGTTGGGCGGAGAGGTCTTGCTCGAGAGTCGAGACCCGCGCGTAGCCGACATGCATGTGCCCATTGTTGCAGTTGCCCTCCCCTCACCGCCCATATCACCGTACGGGTCTTCCGTACATGGCAATCCCTCGTAAAGAGTCGTCGAGGAGGAAGCTCGCTCGACGTACGGTGGAGGATCGGCTTACGGGACTACGGGTCATCGTCCGCCCGAGCATCCAGATGGGGGCATGGGAGCTCGCCGAGCGTGGCCGGCCTCGGGTGGCCCCGGCAGGTGCGGAACTGCTCGTGACCGCATCGGGGCGCTTGAGGTCCTCGCCCGCCACGGCTCTCACGGCGTTTCGGCCGCCGAGCCGGCGGGCCGGATGCCCTGGGACAGCAGGCTGCCTCCGAGGGTCACGAGCCCGGCGGCGAGGGTGCCCGCCCCCACGTAGATCAGCGGATACAGTGTGTTTGGTTCGGTGGCCCCTTCCCCGGCCGAGGAGAGGAAGAACCCTGCTGGCATGAGCAGCGCCGAGGCCGGGACTGCCCAGCGCGCCACCTGCCCGCGGATCCCGGACAGCCCGGCGGCATCGGTCAGCACAATCGTCGCCAGCCCGAGCGTGGCCAGCGACCCCGCGTGGCCGTGCCCGGCGCGAGAGAAGGTCAGTTGGAACTCGGTGGCGGGCGCACTGCCCTGGACGAGCTGAAGGATGTAGTTGCCCCCGACCTCGATGCCGAGCATGGCGAGGAGGAGGGAACCGGCGGCGATGCGGGAGGGGCGGGTCAGCGTGAACATGAATGGCTCCAGGTGTCGAGTGGGAGGACAGGGGGTACGGGCCGGTGATGGTGGTGAAACCGCCCGCGTTCTCAGGACGCGGCGGTGCTGATGCTCACCAGGACGAAGCCGATCAGCTGCAATGAGCCGCGCACGGCCTGGAACACGTCCCACCGGCGGCGCTTGGCCTGGAAGTCCAGGGGCACCTCGCCGCCCGGGATGCGACCCGTCCACAGGTTGATCGGGACGTTGCCGAGGATCGTCACCACCAGGGCGATGGTGAGCACGCCGGCCGCGATCGCCAACCAGACGGTGCCGTAGCGCGCGACGCCGAGGCCGGCAAGGATCGCCGCCGCCGTCATCCCCACGGGCATCACCCGGCCGAAGGTGCGCAGCAGCCCTTTCTCCATCACCACTTGGTCCTCGACGGGCAGGCGACGGATCACGGGGTGGACGAGGGCGACCGATGCGAATTCCGCGCAGCCCACGAAGCCGGTGACGAGCAGTAGGGACAGGAGCAGCAGATCCACGGGATCTCCTCGATCGAATGAGGGCAGGGAACGGGACGCACAACAACTATGTGAACGGTGTCCACATCGTGGTGACGGTATCGTGAGTGTGTGAACACTGTCAACACCAAGCCTTACCATCACGGCAACCTGCGCGAGGAGATGGTGCGCATCGGCGTGGAGCTCGCCGCGGAAGGCGGGCCCGAGGCGGTCGGACTGAGGGAGACCGCACGCCGCGCCGGCGTCTCGCCCTCGGCTGCCTACCGGCATTTCCCGGGCCAGGACTCTCTGCTGGAGGCAGTCCGCCACACCGCGGCGGACGCCCTCGGACAATCGATGCAGCACGCGGTATCGGAAGTGGCTGCCGATGCCCCGGCGACGGAGCAGGTGATCGCCGCAGGCCGCGGGTACTTCGAGTTCGCGTTGAACCGGCAGATGCTGTTCCGGTGCCTCGCCAGCGGCTTCGAGCTGCCCGAGGAAGACTCCCGAGACAACCCGTTCGCCCGGCTGCTGGAACTCGTCGGCGGTCTCAAACGGGAAGCTTCCGCAGTCGTCGACGACCATGCTGCACGGTTCGACGCGGCCGTCGCCCTGTGGTCCGCGGTGCACGGGATCTCGGTGCTGTGCACCTCCGGCGCGCTGCGGGACGTGCCGCAGCCACGCAAGCGCGAGCTGCTCGAGGTTACCCTGGCCACCGCCGTGCGCGGTCTTCGATTCTGATGATCAGTCGCTCACTCGGGCCAACGCCCGGGCGCTGCGCCCCGTCAGGCGGTGCTCACGGCAGTGGGCTTCAATTGCACCGCGATGACCTCACGATGTCCCGGTTGGGGATCGGCTCACGGAACGTCCGCCAGCGCAGCTCCGCCCGCATCGTCCGGGAGCGGAAGCCGCCATTGAGCATCGACAGAACAGCGCCATTTACTGGCGAAAGTCACACCTTGCGCCTGTCGCTCATGTACGTAAGACCCGCCCGGAGAACTGCCCGCTCGCGGCCCCTAAACGAGACAGGAGACGGTCATGCATATCGGCTATGCCCGTTGCTCGACCCAGCATCAGGATCAGGACCTCACCGCGCAACGAGAAGGACTAGCAGCACTCGGAGTCGAGAGATCGCGCGTCTACACAGACGCCGGACTATCCGGCACGAGCCGAGACCGGCCAGGCCTGCGTGAAGCCCTCGCAGCACTACGGGAGGGCGACACCCTCGTGGTCACGAAGCTGGATCGTCTCGCACGATCTGTGAGGGATGCCGCCGACATCGCTACCGAGGTCGAGGAGCGCGGGGCACGACTCTCCATTGGAGGTTCGGTCCATGATCCCGCCGACCCGATGGGCAAACTGCTGTTCAACGTGCTGAGCATGGTCGCCGAGTTCGAAGCGGACCTCATCCGCCAACGGACGCGCGAAGGCATGGCGGTCGCGAAGGCACGCGGCCGACTCCGAGGCAAGCAACCGAAGCTCTCCCCTGCGCAAGAGCGACACCTAGTCGGGCTCGTGGGGACAGGAGAACACACCACTTCAGAGGTAGCCGCGCTGATGGGGGTGTCGCGCGCGACTGTCTATCGTGCGGTGCAACGTGCAACAGCTCACTGACCGCAAAGAGCTCCCGCAAACGGTGGACATGCGTCGGTCCCTGAGCTGCGTGCGTAAGGGCCTCGTCTACGTCCAGGCACGCGACTTCCACGACCGGACTCGTATCAGAGAGAACTTGCTCCCACTCAGCTAATCGCACCATTCCCATCCCGATGCGCTGCCGACGCTTATTGTCCGCGGGCAGACTTATTCGCTGGCCACGGGACAATAGAGTGATGACGACTTCGAGCGCCGGGTACGCGGGTGACCCAGGACATCCAGACCACGAGGAGTACCTCCTCGAACTCGGGCGTGCGACCTACGCCGCCGCGGGACTGGCCGGGATCGCCTTCGACGTGCTGCGTATCCACGGACGGTTCGAGTCGGCGGCGCTCTACAACGACCCTCTCGGCACGCTGGAGAACCGCTTGAAGGGCATCCGACCTCCACTCGACGGGATAGATGAGTTCCTGTCGCTGCTGGCTGAGGCGCGGGTGGTGCGGAACGACCTGATTCACGCCCTTCCGGTCAAACACGGGCTGCACAGGCGGACGAGCAAGGACCTGTCCTACGTGCGGAACTTCTACACGGTGGAGTCGCTCCGGGAGGCACGCGTACTGTTCGAGCAGGCGCTGCGCAATGGCAACAAGGTGCTCTACTCGGACGGAGGCGCGGCGATCAAGCGGTGGTATGGCGACGCGCGGCAGTGATCTGCCCCGCATAACCGATAAGGCTGGTTACGAGCATGAGCACTTGTACGCAGTTGCGCTTGCTGAACTGGCGCGACGAGACACTGTGGACACTTGCGTGGCGCGAGTAGTAGTGCGGCACCTGGTCGCCTTTGTGCTTCCAGAACTCCTCGTGCGCATTCCAGATCGGCAGCCACACGAACGCCTCGCGAACTCCCATCTCATCTATGGTGTCCGGCACGTTCGCACCCTTCTTGCGATTCGTGATGGACCTACGTGCTTCCTTGTTGGGGTAGAAGCGAGAGATAAGGGTGTCCAGGGTGACGGTGAACATCGCTTGTGCCGAGTGAGGGTGTCCCGCGCGCATCGCACCGAGTCCGTCGAGCGCGAACTTCACCTCGCTGCCAATCGCTCCCTGGTCGGCATTCTCCAGCACTGATGCACAGTCCTCTATGAGCGATTCATAGCAGTCACCGAGCACCCGCCTCCTGGCTGCCCGATCCTTCGCCCGAAGCAACCGTAAGGCCGTACGTCCGCGAGGCACGAGGTAGAGAGGGATACCTTCCTGCTCCACGAACTCGTGCACATCGTGGGCATGAACCTCGTCTGCATGCTCCCGCAGGTTCGGAGGCAGGAGAGCGCGGTTGATGCCTCGGAGCGCGTCTGTGTCGAAGAGCGGGCCGAGGGACGACCGGAAGTCCTCCAGTATGCGTGCATGCTGTTCGGTGATCTGCTGGATGAGCGCGTCCATCCCAGGGCTCGCAGCAAGGTCGCGGATCGCGGAGAGATCAGTCGATGGGATCGAGAACGAGGGCAAGTTCGCCGTGATAGACGCCATCTGCTCGTGGACTCGTTCGTTGAAGGGACCGAGCACCTGGAGAGCAATCTCATCCATGTCAGGAAGCGCCGACGTGATCTGCTCTTGTAGGCGTTGATTCAGCGGTTCAAGGATGCCGCGGACATAGGTCGATGGCTCAGGAAGCATCGATCTCACACGTTCCTGCATTTGCTTCTGCCATGGCGCGATGATGCGGGACGCAAAGTCGGCAGTGGGAAGCAGCGACTGGGAGAAGCCAACGGGCATGCGGAAGCCGATAGGGGGTGCGTCCGTCGCACCATCATCCGAACCCATCGAGCCGCTCTCGGAGGAACGTTGCCCCTGCTCATCGCCGGAGTCGGCGTCCTTGTCAGGGTCTTCGTGTTCGCTCATCGCCGCACCCCGTCGAGCCGCCGATGGACCATGGACACCATCGTCAGGACCTCCAGCAGTTCTTCATCGCTGACTGACCGATTGAGGCGAGGATCGTGAGCGGTGGGGTTGCGGTAGAGCCCACCGAGTCCCTTGACCAGGTTCGCGAGGCCCGTCTGTTCGTCCTTCTCGGTCTGTGTGCTCAGCGAGTTGATCGCCAGCGCTGGTGTGCCGCTCTTGCCCAACGAGAGCGCAGCATCCACCAGCGTCGCGCCGTCGCCCGACACGCCCGTCATCGTTCGGAGTCTGTCGAAGATGCTCTTCGTCGCCTCTAGGCAGGCGTGGAAGTGCGCGCGCTTCAGAACTTCCACCGAGCAATACCGCAGCACCTCTGAGTGGGTCTTGCGTCGCTGGAGTTCATCACGGATCGAGGTTGCGATCCGTGTCGCCTCATCGAGTGTCTGCGCGCGAGTCCCTCGCGCTACCTGGCCTTTGTCGTTGACGTGCAGCCCCACGAACGCCAATCGCTCGTTGAGACGGTCCTGACGCAGGGTGAACAGTTCAGGTCGGTCACGGTAGCGGACAGGTTCCATCGCGTGCACGATGAAGGTGATGATGCGCCGAGGGTTGCTGTCCTTGTTCTGTCGAGCGACGAACGCTTCAGTCAACCGATCACGCTTCGTCGCGGTAGGTAGCGGGTCCGCCATGCCGAGGCGCAGGAGGAGATTACCGATCTCCTTCCCGGTCAGACCATCGGCGGTGTCCGCCAGAACGGCGGCGACTTCCTTCAGAGTCGCGTAGGACCATGCTGGCTGTGGTGCGGCCATTCCTCAGACCACCGCATGATCGTGGGAAATGGGCGCGGGTTGGGTGAGCAGGTCAGTAGTCACTGGCCAACTCCGACTCGTACAGTGCCTTGGCGCTCTGGGCATCGCGGATCGTCTCCCGCACGCGAGGCTTGGTGAGGTCGAGGACGCGTAGCACGCCGCCAGTCTCGGCCACGGACTCGACGCGGCGGAAGTCGTTCGCGAACCGCTCTGCGAAGTCAGCCAGTCCTCGGAGTTTTGGCAGGGCGTCGGAGAGATGGTGCCCGTGCGGGTCTACAAGGTCCACGGCGACGCTGCCGTCATGGTTGGTGCCGAAGAAGAGAAAGTCCGGGCGCAACGCCTTCCAGTCACCCATCTCGTCCTTGTAGGCCACGGCGAGGGATTCCTTTGCGGCCCGGTCGGGGTTGCGGTACCAGCCCTGGAAGCCGGGCTGCGCGGATTCGGAGTCGAGGACCTTGCGCTCCCACTCGTTCAAGGTGATCGGGACCGTCCCGTCCGCGGATGCGAGCAGATGCATCTCGCGGGTGGGCAAGTCCTCCTCGGTGCCGTCCGGGTGGCGCACTTTGGTGTCGGCCTGGCCGTTCTTCGGCGTAGTGAGGCTGATCGGCTCCGGGATGGTGGACATCGACTCCAGACCGTCGTACTCGGCCTGGCGCTCGTCGGTCAGTCCCTTGCGTGCGACGCGGGTCTGCGTGAGCCAGTCACGGGCCAGCGCATCTGCCTCGGCTTCGACGGCCTGCGCGATCTCGGGAACTCGCCCGAGCGAGGCGAGGGCGATGTGGGCTTCGAGGAGTTCATCCTCGTCGCCGTCTGGCCCGACCAGGTAATCGACGTAGGAAGCGCACAATGCCGGGCTCAGCACGCGGGTGGACGTGCGGTAGTAGTCCTCGATGGCGCGCGGGTCAGCACTGACAGAGAACGCACGGTAGGATAACCCGCCGCCGACTCGGCCTCGGACTTCCTCGCCTTCCATCGTAAGCACGTCCTCGCGGGCCTTCGCGATCTTCTCCTTGTACTGCACCGCGCGCCCGTCAAGGACGGCGTGGAGGTGCTTGTGTGCTTGTTCCACGGCCTCATCTATGAGGTGGTCCTTCGACAGCGCCGTAGCCAGTGCGGTGAGCCTGCGGATGGGCTTGACGTTCTTCTTCGGGATCGTCACCGAGGGGATGGCTGAGAACCGCTCCCACACCGCCTGAGCGATGGCCGGGTTCGGATGCAGCGGGATCGGGTCGAACAGCACCCGGCGACCCAGACCGCCGCCACCGTCCTCTCCTTCGTCGGCGTCCTTGCTCGTCGCGCCCTTCATCAACAATTCCGCGACCCCGGTCGCGGTCTTCCGGTCGAAGAGCGGCAGCAGGCAGTCCACCGAGTTCAGCAGTTCGTTGCCGGGGATGCGCCGAGCCAGCGGTGTGCGCATCATCCGCCCGAGCAACTGCGTGATGTGGGTGCGGTCCTTGGCCGGACGGAACGAGACGAGCACCTCGGCTCGCGGGCAGTCCCAGCCGGTGGAAATCGCGCTCTTGGCCAGCAACACCCGCACATGCGTCGCGTCCTGCACCCGCTGCGGCTCGATGTAGGGCACGATCTGCTGCCCGATGGTTAGGTCGGTGTGCTCACCAAAGACGTTCGCCACGGCGTCGTAGGGCAACTCCGGCCACGCCTCGTAGATCGTGTCCAGTGTCCGCGTGAGCGTCTCCTGCGAGGGCTTGTCCCCGACCTGAACCACCAGGAGCGGACGGACGGCCTCAGCCTCGCCCTGTTCGTGTGCGTAGTCCTCCCACGCTGCCTGGGAGGCCTTGATCTTCTCGACAGCCTTGGTGAGCAGCACCGTCTCGAACGCGCCGTCCTCGGCGGGGATCGACAGTGCGATGTCGTCCTTCAACAGACCGGAGGCCTGCACGAGCGCGGAGTCCACCTGCACCGACGGCAGCGCGTCCCGGCCCTTGGCATCTTTCATTGCGGCCTCGAAGCGCTCGACCGTGGCCGAGATGCCGAACACCACCGGCATGGGTGGCACCGCGTTCTGGCCGTTGATGAGCCGTTGCACGATGGTGGACCGTTCACTCGCCCGTGTCCCCATGCCTCGATGCGCTTCGTCCAGCACGAGGTAGAGGGTCAGGTCCTCGTTGGCGATGGTGTTGGTGATCGTGTCGTAAATCGAGGACTGTGCGTTGTCAGGGCGGCTCAAAGGCTCGAACAAGCCTGCGGCGGACGACTCGGTCCGACCCGTAGCGCCGCGGACCAGTCTCGAGTTCTTGCTCAACTTCTGTGTGTTGAGGAAGTAGACCATTCGCGGGCGGAAGTGGACATCGGTGAAGTCCGCGGACACAGGTTGAAGCCGATAATCCAGTTCGCTCGCAGCCGCCTGAATGCGGGCACGCGATTGCTCGTTCAACGCTGGATCATCTGAAAACCAGAGGACTACAGCACCTGGGTCGGGCGCGAAATCAAACTCGTCGTTCCCGTAGAACAGCGCCTCGATCACTGCCGCGGCCATGACGGTCTTGCCCGCGCCCGTGGTTGCCGTGAGTGAGAACTGCGAGAGCGCACCGTAGCGACGGTAGGAATCTCGGGCTCGATCTAGGTTCCGCAGCACATCCCGGACGGCTTCGGCCTGGTAGTCCTTCAGCGTGTAACGCATCTACAGGCTCCGTCCCGTGTTGATCTCGAAGTTCTGGAGGTACGACTCGTAGAGCCTCACCGGCAGGACACCGTTGGGAAGTTCCCGGCACACCATCTGGAAGGCACTGTCGTCATCCGTGACGACGTACGCGATCTCGATGCCCTCCCGAGCGCCCACCGCCGCGACGAACTCATCCGCCTGGTCCAGGTTCTCCAGGACGCCATAGGAATCAGCCACGTCCCAGCCGTCCTCACCGAGGTCGTTGATGATCCGACCGCGCGAGCCCGCCCGCAGCCACAACATCGGTGCGACCCGCTCGAACGCCCGATTGTGTCGGACCGACAACGGTGCCTCGTAGGTGAGGGTGAAGAACGCGGCGTTCTCCTCGAAGCCCTCCGACATGGGGAACTCGTCAGTGAACTTGTAGTCGCCCTTAATCGGCGCGCACTCCGGGGTCTGGCCGCAGATCGCAGCCGTGAGGCGCGGCTTCGTGATGTAGTCGCAGATGCCCAGCGCCTCCCAGTCGGCATCTCCAGGGCGTAGGCCCCTCCGACTGAGCCCAGCCTGCTCATCAGCCGAGACCTCGTTATTGGTCACCGAGATGCACTGGCGACGCCCGCCATCCTGACGATTCAACCGCATCACCGCATGCGCCGTCGTCCCCGAACCAGAGAAGAAATCAAGTACGACCGCCTCTGGTTTGTCCTTCACGAAGAACCGCAGGGTGTCCTCAACCGCGTACAGCGACTTCGGGAACGGAAACTTACGACTGGGGAGGAACCGTGACAGTAGCGCCGTGCCGTGGGCGCTGGCGTCGTGGGAAGGCATGAGCCACATCGTCTTCGCCTTCCTAGTGGCAAGCGCCGTAGGCACAATGTTGAGTTTGCCCTCCGCATCGCGCCCGTTGATCTCGAAAGCGCCAGAGCGGACAGCGGCTAGGTCGCCGCCCTTCAAGTAGACGACGGATGCCGTACCAGCGTCATGGTCTGCCTTCCGCAAGGCTGCGGTGCCTTCAGCCAGTTGTTCTCGGAGACGTGCAGGAGATACCTGCCACCTTCCTTCCTCACCCTTCGGATCGAGTGGCCACGCTGCCCACGTCCCCTCGGGCGAGGTGACCGAATAGCGATCCTGGGATAGGGGGATTGGCTCACCGACCGAATGGATGGCACCGTCCTCATATGAGATGAACAGCGGGTAGAAGCCGTTCGGGCGGTGCGCTCTCTTCCAGTCAGTGCTGCCCCTCCGGCGAAGGCCTTGCCAAGTAACCGTGGCCAACTTGGCGTCTCCATCGGCATCCCTGAGCATGTCAGTGGTGCTCGTGGCCGGGTTCGCCTCTCCAAACATCACGAAGAAGATGAACTCTTCCACTCGTGAGAACTCATCTCCCCGCTGCGAGCCAGACGGTTTGATTGATGAGGTGACCATCTGCATGTTCGCTTCGGGAAACGTCTGCTCCAGCAGTAGACCGAGGCGCAGATATTCCTTCTCGTCGATAGTGACAACGAGCACCGAGTCATCGGGTTTGAGTAACTCGCGGGCGATCTTCAACCGGCGCTCCATGAATGCCAGCCACTTCGAGTGCCGGTAGTCGTCATCGCTGGCGACGTAATCGTTGTTGTACTTCCAGTCCTTCGCCCCGGTGTTGTACGGCGGGTCGATGTAGATGGCGTCGATGGAGTGCCGATGCGTGTACGTCAGCATCTCCAGTGCGTGGTAGTTCTCGGCGTTGATGACCGTGTGGAACGGCTTATCGCCGCCTCGCTCGACCCTGCCCGTCTCCACGAGGCCGGGGTAGATGCGATCCCGGAACTCTGCGACAACCACCACGTCGTCAGCGAGGACAGCCTGGGTCGCGGGCTCCTCGGCGCCCAACTCCGCGAGGTGTGCCACCCGCTGTCGATCGACGCGCTCGATCCGCGTCACTCGCCACAGCCGCTGGTCCCCGCCCTTGGTCTCCCCGCGGGGCGGAAGCACTCGCACCTTGTCGCCACGGCGCACAGGCCTGCCCGGCAACTCGACAGCCTCAGGCTGATGCTGCTCGAAGACGAGGCCGAACGTGCGACGCTTGGTGAGTGCCGTGATCTCGGCTTCTAGATCAGCACCGAGTTGCGGGTCCGCCTTGCGCACCTGCCGCAGCAGTTCCGTCAATCTCGACAATGGTGTGCCTTCCTCGCCCGCACCGATGACCTCACTCTTCTACTTCTTGCCACCAGAGGTTAATCCGCTACGGAACTCCACCACATCCCCATCCGCCATCACATAATCCTTACCCTCCATACGTACCTTGCCCGCAGCCTTGGCATCAGCCATGGAGCCTGCGGCAACCAGGTCGTCGAAGGACACGACTTCAGCCTTGATGAAGCCGCGCTCGAAGTCCGTGTGGATCACCCCGGCAGCCTTGGGTGCGGTGTCGCCCTTGTTGATGGTCCAGGCGCGGGATTCCTTGGGGCCGGCGGTGAGGTAAGTCTGCAAACCCAGAGTCTGGAAACCGGTGCGGGCCAACTTGTCCAGGCCGGATTCTTCCTGGCCGGACATTTCCAGCATCTCGCGCGCTTCCTCATCGGAGAGCTCCACCAGGTCGGACTCGAGCTTCGCGTCCAGGAACACAGCCTGCGCCGGCGCGACCAGATCAGACAGCTCCTGCTGCTTTTCCGGCGAGTCCAGCACTCCCTCATCAGCATTGAACACGTAGATGAACGGCTTGGCGGTCAGCAGGTTCAGCTCACGCAACTGATCGAGCTCGAGCTTCTCGGGACCGGCGGCCTCGAAAATCGTGCGGCCTTCCTCGAGCACCTTCTGCGCGGCCTGGTAGGCGGCGAGCTGCTCGGGCGAACCCTTCTTGATCTTGACCTGCTTCTCCAGGCGCGGGATCGCGTTCTCCATGGTCTGCAGATCGGCCAGCACCAGCTCGGTGTTGATGGTCTCCATGTCGGAGGCGGGGTCGATCTTGCCGTCCACGTGGATCACGTCCGGGTCGTCGAACGCGCGCACCACCTGGGCGATCGCGTGCGCCTCACGGATGTTGGCGAGGAACTGGTTACCCAGACCCTCACCCTCGGACGCGCCCTTCACGATGCCCGCAATGTCCACGAAGGACACGGTCGCGGGCAGAATGCGCTCCGAGCCGAAGATCTCGGCGAGCGCGTTCAAGCGCGGGTCCGGCAGGTTCACCACACCAATGTTCGGCTCGATGGTCGCGAACGGATAGTTCGCGGCGAGCACCGTGTTCCGCGTGAGCGCGTTGAACAGCGTTGATTTACCGACGTTGGGAAGACCGACAATTCCAATAGTAAGAGCCACGGTAGGACAGTCTACCGCCGCCCACAGACACTCGCAGACCACCGGACACACGTGAATACTGGGTCATAACGACGCCGCTCCAAGCCTTGGCGGCGCCGCCCACCAATTGTTTGGAGGCACCTCGTGAACTTGGCAGAACTCATCACCGGAGTGACCCGCACCGTGACGACCCAGGGGTCCCATCACACCGTGCAACTGGAGCACATCTATGAAGCCTCCCCAGAGGAGATCTGGGACGCCATCACCCAGCCGCAACGCCTCGAAAAATGGTTCGAACCCACCGAGGGCGAACTCATCGAAGGCGGCCGCTACCAACTGACCGAGAGCGGCACCGAAGGCACCATCCAACGCTGCGACCGCCCACGATCGGTGAACATCACCTGGGAGTACGACGGCGACGAAAGCGCCGTTCAGGTCACCCTGCAACCTTTAGAGGGCGGCACCCACCTGACCATCCGCCACACCATGGAAGAAAACGACCACTGGCGCACCTACGGTCCCGCAGCCACGGGAATCGGTTGGGAGGGCAGCCTCATGTCACTGGCGCTGCATCTCAATGCGGCGTCCAGCGACATCCTCCAGGACCTGTGCGATTTCTCCCGCTCGACCGAGGGCCACAGCTACACGGACGACGCCGCGGACGCCTGGAAAACCGCCTACGTCCAGTCCGGCGCGGACGAAGATCAGGCCCAGCAGCAGGCCATCAAAACCGCCGCCTTCTACAAAGGCACGGAGTAAGTCAGTCTTTCGGATCAATCGACCGATACATCAACGCCACCTATAGAGGCCCAACGGAGAGTACTCAGCCCAGCTGATCCAACAACCGTTCAGCCACCGGGATCCACTGCGGCCTGAACGCGTACACGCACACCAGCCTCGCCCGCGTGGCCTCGCGGTAGACCTCCATGCGCTGCGCATCGGCCCCCACCGCGCGCGCCGCCTCGGCAACCGCCACTCGTGCCACGTAGGCCATGTCCTCGCTGAGCAGCCCCTGCAGCACGCGCAGGTCCACGTGCACCTCGAGGTTGGCCAGGTCCAGTTCACGATCGGCCAGTACCGCCGTGTCGAAATCGAGCAGTCCCATCCGACGATTGCCGCAGTCGAAAAGCATCTGGCCGTCGTGCAGATCGCGATGCGCGGGCACAGGAGCGCTGCCCGCAATCCCCCGAGCCGGATCGTCCAGGGTCAACAGCTTCTCGCGAACCCGCCCCTCGACCTCGGTCAATCGATCCGCATAACGGTCGGCCAACTCCCCCGGGTCGTACTCGCGCACGTTCCCGAACCACGTCGCGACCACGTCGGCCTCGGCCGCAGCGTCGTGCACCTGCCACGTGTCGGCCCGGCCGACGTCGCTCTGGACCATCCGCGCCCACGCCACCGACCATTCGTCCCACGCCAGTTCCCAGCAGTCCTGCTCCAGCTCCATCATGGGCTGGCCGGGCACCGTGCTCAGTGTGACCGAATACTCGGTGGTCTCCAGAACCTCTGGCACCGAGAACCCCGCTGCCCCGGCGAGAGCGCCCATCGTGGTGGTGGCCGCGGCGACGTCGGCGGATTTACCGGCGCGTAGGTGCTTCACGAAACCCTGCGAAGTCCGCTCGACCGCGCGTTTTCCCGCTCGATGGACGATCAGTTCGCCACCGGGCTGCAGCGACGGCAGTTTGCGGTCCTTGGCGTACGACGCCAATTTCACACCGAACTCCGGGTCTTCCTTGACCGCGCGGATCCGCTGTAGCGAATCACGACATTCGTAGATCCGCTCCCCCTGTTTCCCTGGCCAAGAACGGCGTACCACCAGTCGTTCACCATTGATGTCGAACTGCATGGGAGCCTGTGAGAGCTCAACCCCCTGCGCCCCCTGGGGTGCTATCCCCGTCATGTCATTCCACCTTGCCCCTTAGCACGGCGTGCGCGAGATCAATACGCTGCCGTGCGTGATTGATGCAATCCGGATCGAGATTGCGGAACGCTTCGGTCACTCGAAGCAGCACGTGGAACGCGGTCCACGCGCGAACGGACTCGTCCGTAACTACCCCGGCGCCCGGAACGTGTCGATAAGCATCAGCCAGCGCAATCGCAGTGGCCGGATTGCGGCCGCTGAGCATCTCCACCGCTGCGAAATCGCCCAGGTCATAGCCGATGGGCGCCATCTTCATTCGATCAAAATCGATGAGAAGCGGCGAGCCGTCCTCCCCCAGCACCACCTGGTCCGCGGAGAGGTCCCCGTGGGACACAACTCCAGCGCCGGGATTTTCGGCAATCGCCCGCAACACGTCATCGGACACGTCCTCGAAATGACCCCGCAGGTCATCCAAGAAACATGTGAGTCCGTTGCCCGCCGACTGCAACGCGGCCACCGGGTTGACCCCGGGTACAGCCAGTTTCTGACCGCGTGCGCCGGGCATCCGGGAATGGAGTACCTCTTGCGTCATCGACACCATGGCCGCCGGGTCAATGCTGTGCAACCGCGCAACAGCTTCAGCAATCGCCGGCAACAACGCCCCGCCCGCGGCCACATCCGAAGCGAGGCGCTCCGTGAAGTCTCCCCCGGTAATCCACGGCTGCTCGATGCTGTGCTGAGTCATCCCCGTCACGGGCAGCACGGGCGCACCGAGTTGATGCAGCGCGGAGAGGAACGGCGCCGTGGCGGGCGGTTCGGCCCACACCCGCACCACGGAGGACTCTCCGGAAACGCCGTCGCGCTTGAACACCACACGACGCCACGGGTTGTAGCTGAGCACGGTGCCGTCAACATACCCGTGCGAGTCCACGGCCTTGGCTTCGGCCAGCGCCTTGAACAGCATGCGGTCCAGACCGATCGGCCCGCAGAACACGCTGGTGCGCGGATCGTCTGGAAGCAGCGTAGTGAACAGCGGGTATCCGGTCTGGTCGGCTCGTTTGAGCAGCTTTCCGGCTTTGTTCGTCTCACTCGGTGCGTACGCGGCGAACCACCAGGGCTGGCTTGCGGCACCGGAACTCGAGTGACCGCCGTCGACAACCCGCGCTACCGCGGACGTCTCCGGTTTGAAGCGAAGGTGCTCGATGACCGGCTGCGCCATGCCGGTATTGGAGACCAGCGTGGCAATGGAGCGGATATCCGCTTCCGAGCCCGGCTGCGCGTACAGCGCGTTGAGGACCGGTGTTTTCAGTGCCTGGCTCATGAGACCTCCGTTGCGTTGCGCTGGGTCTTGACCCACGCGGCGAACCGGCCGGAGTGTTCCGTCATGAGTTCGGCGGGAGTGCCGTCCAGTTCGATATTTCCGTTCTCGATCCACAGCACGCGGTCCGCATCCAGCGCCAGGTGGGCGTCGTGGGTGATGGCCACGGTCGTGCGATCCACGGTCAGGTGATCGATGGCCTTGAGCACCGCCGACGTCGCCGCGGGGTCCAGTCCCGTGGTGGCCTCGTCCAGCACAACCACCGGCGAATCACGCAGCAGGGCACGTGCCACCGCAATGCGCTGACGCTGACCACCCGACAGCGTTCCACCACGCTCGCCCACGTAGGTGTCGTAGGCCTCGGGCATCGCGCAAATGAAGTCGTGGGCGTAGGCGCGACGAGCGGCCTCCTGCACTTCTTCATCGGTGGCGTCCAAGCGGCCGTAGCGAATGTTGTCGTTGATGGTGCCGGAGAACAGCACGGTCTCCTGGGGTACCAGCGCGATGTGCGAACGCAGGCTCTCCAGCGTGATGTCGCGAATATTGGTGCCGTCCAGGCAGACCTTGCCCTGGTCGGGATCGATCAATCGAGGCAGCAGTTTGCTGATCGTCGACTTACCGGCTCCCGAAGGACCCACCACGGCCACGCGCTGACCGGCGGGAATCTCCACGTCCACACCGCGCAGGATGGGGTCGCCGGGGTTGTAACCGAACCACACGTCTCGCAGCGCCAACTCACCACGGGCGTAGGCCAGCGGCTTGGCCTGCGGATCGTCACCGATGTCCACGGGCACATCCAGCACGTCGGCAATGCGTTCGCCGGAGGCCGTGGCGCGAGCAATGCGACCGGTGTACTTGGCCAGGTCGCGCAGCGGCTTCATGGCTGTCTTGAGGTAGGTCAAGAAGATCACCAGGTCACCGGGAGTCATCCCGCCCTGCACCACACGCCACCCACCGCCGCCGAGCACCAGCGCGGTAGCGACACCCACGATCACGTCCGTGCGGCGTTCCAGTCCGGCAGCCAGCTTCTTGGCCTGCACACCGTCCTTGAGGGTCTTCATGTTGGAACCGGAGAAGTTCTTGCTGATCTCGCCATGCAGGCTGTAAGCGTGCACCACGCCGATCGCACCCAGGGATTCCTGGGCGATGTTGGCCAGCTGGCCCTCGCCCTTACGGGTCCGGCGGGATGCCTCGGTGATGCGAGTGGTCGAACCCTGCGAGGTCACCCAATAGGCGATTGCGGCGAGCACCACCACGCAGGCCAGGCGTGCGTCCAGTACGAACATCACCACGGCCATGACCAGCAGCGTGATCACGTTGGCGATCAACGGCAGGCCGGCTGTGACGGCCACGTCCTGCAGCTTGCCCACGTCACCCACCAGGCGTTGCACCAGATCTCCGCGCTTACTCGTGGCGTGATAGCCGTCAGAAAGCGATTGCACGTGGGAGAACACCGACGCGCGCAGCTTGGTGGCCACCCGAGATCCAGCCAGGGCGAAGCACACCGTGGCCAGATAGTTGGACAGCGCACGCAGCCCGACGATCAGCACCACCGCGGCGGCGCACGCGACCAGCAGGCTCGCGGTCGCAGCGGGCGCACCGGGAATCGTTGCACCCAGTTGGGCGGTCACGGCATCCACCACGAACTTGGTGGGCCACGGTTCGAGCACCCGGAACGCCACCTCGAACAGTAGAGCGGTAACGCCACCGGACATCAGCCACTTCTGGCTGCCCAGGTGGGGCCGCACAATTTTCAGTGTTCTCCGCAGGGCTCCGGGATCGACCTTGCCCGCTTTCTTGGATTTTGAGCTCACGGTGTGCCGCCATCTCCGGCTGCTACTGCAGCAGTTTTGGGCGCCCCATCCATTCCGGAGCCGTCCGCCTCGGGGGCGGGACCAGCGGCGGGTGCGTGAGCGGCGTTGTCGGCGGTCTCTGCGGTCTCGGCGGGCTGGGTGACGACGCCGCTCAGGATCGTGTCCACGGCCTTGGACCAGCTGTGCCGCGAGACGGCCAGGGCGCGCGCGTTGCGCGCCATGCGGTCGCGGCGTTCGGCGTCGACCACGAGCTCGTCGATCGCGTCCGCGAGCGCTTGCGCGTCCGACGGCGCCACGAGCACCCCGGCGTCCGTGCCGTCCAGGATCTGCGGGATCTGTCCGATGGCCGAGGCCACCACGGGAAGCCCCGCGGCGAGGTATTCGTACACCTTGAGCGGGGAGAAGTAGGAGTCCTCGGCTGCCACGGCCGGGTAGGGCGCGGTGGCGATCGAGCAGTCGGTCAACAGACCGGGAACGGCCTCGGGGGTTACTGCGCCGGTGAACGAGACGCGATGCTGCAGACCGGCGTCCTTCACACGAGCGCGCAGGCTGTCCCCCTGCGGTCCGTGGCCGATGATGCGCAGGTCCCAGTCCTGCTGGGCCAGTGCGGCGGCCTCGACGAGGGTTTCCACCCCGTGCCACGGCTTGAGCGTGCCCACGAACGCCACGGTCGGGCGGTCATGTTCCAGGGGATCCTCACCGGGAGCGATGCGGTCCGTGTTGACGCCGTTGGGCACCACGGTGACGTCCGCTCCCCCGGTCGTTCCCGCGACCCAGTCCGCGACCATCGCGGAGACTGCGATCGTGTGCGCGGCGGCCGAGGTCTGTTCGACCAGCGCGCGGTGGGCCAGCTTCTCATCCACCAGGTGACGGTGCGTGCGCTGCTCATCGATGAGCGGCGCATTGACCTCCAGGATGCCCGGGATGCCGGCGGGTGCGACCTGCGCGAGCGCGGTCGAGAACAAGGAGTAGCGCTCGTAGACCAGGTCGAAGCCACCGGCGGCGATCTGGAACGCGAATTCGGCGCCGACGGCGTGCTGGGCGCCCTCGCGCTCAGCGGTTTCCTTGGTCTTGATGGGACGGTGAACGACTTCCACTCCGTCCAGGTCCGCGGGCATGTCATCCCCGGTGCGGGTCGCGAAGATCGTGACGTCCGCGCCACGGCGAATGAATTCCCGCACCACTTCCTGCACGTGCACGGACGCGCCCTTGGTGCCGAACACCGGAATGCCCGGGTCCACACACACGTACGCGATGCGTTTACCGTGGAGGTCCATGACGGGCGGGGTGGTCTGAGCGTCGTCGGCGGTTTCGCTTATGCGCGGAACGGACGGTACGACGGATTCCACAACGTCGTCGAACCGGCCATCTTCCAAGGCCACGAGCGTGCGGGCCTGGGAATGCGAATCAAAACGGTTGTCGATGTGGCGGCGACCAGCGGCGGCCATGGCCTGGCGGTCGAAGGCGGGGTCGGCAATGGTGGCCAACGCTGAGACCAGCTCGTCCACGTCGCCGGGCGTGTGCAGGAATCCGGTGACCCCGTGCTCGATGGCCTCGGGAATCCCGGTAACGGTCGAGGCAACGCAGGGCACACCGCTGGCCATGGCTTCGAGGAGCACGGTGGGCAAGCCGTCCGCATTACCGTCCGCACCCACAATGGAGGGGGCAGCGAAGACATCGGCCCAGGTGAGCAGGTCACGGACCTCCTGCTGCGTGCGAGCACCCAGCAGCGTGATCACGTGGTTGAGCCCGGCGATATCGATCGCGGTCTGAATACGCGCGAACAAATCGCCTTCGCCGGCGATCCGCACCTCGACCGGGATGCCCTTGGCCACGAGCCGGCCCGCCGCAGCCACCAGGTCGAAAAAGCCCTTCTTCTCGACCATCCGCCCCACCGCGGCGATCTGCAGCGGGCGTGAACCGTTCACAGCAGCGGGCGGGGAGTACGGGAAACGCTCGAGTTCCAGCCCGTTGTAGACCAGGTGCAGCTTGTCCGCATGGTCCGGGTACTGGGTGGCCAGGTGGTTGAGGTTGTACTCGGAGATCGTGATGATGTGATGCGAGCGCGCGATAGTGCGGCCCAAGCGGGCGGGCACCACGGACTCGTGGAAGATGTCCTTGGCGTGAGTCGTCACGGAGTACTGGATACCGGCCAGAAGAGCGGCGACCTCGGCGGTTTGCCCGGCCAACGATCCGAAGTGAGCGTGCAGGTGAGTGATGCCGCGGCGAGACACCTCGCACGCGAGATGGACGGCCTGATGGACGTCGGCGGCGTCGTAGGTCGCCAGCTCGGGCAACAACTCGGCGTAGCGGCGAGCGAAGCCCGGAATCGTGGCGGTTGCGTCCGCGAAGAGCGCCCATGCGTCGGACAGCTTGTACGGCTTGGGGAGGAACGTCACGGGAGCCTGCACGCGCGCGATCTCCGGGTGGAAGCGGGTGTCCGTGGTGGGGCGCAAAGCGAAGATCTCAAGGGACTCACCGGCAGCTTCGCGGGCGAGGATCTCGGTCACGATGAAGGTTTCAGAAAACCGCGGGTACACCTTGAGCACGTAGGCCGTCTTGCGTGCCGGGTGGGCGGTGGCGGACTCAGACTGCTGCATGGTTGACTCCTGCTGTTTGGAGTGAGTGGGCCGGAGCGGTCGCCGCGTTGCGGGGTGCTCCCCCGGGATCAACAATCGCGGCAACCCCTGACTCAGCAGAATAGCCAGCCACGATGTCCCCATCCCGAACGGGCAGGGGTAAGACAGACTTATCGGTCAACCACGCTAAATCCACGGCCAGGTCCACCACTCGTTCCAGACCGTTGAGCCCGAGACCTTCGCGAGCAGCCTGTTGCTTCTCCCGAACAGCCGGGTTGGCCACGGCCTCGGCCAACCACTGGCCGATGGCCTCGCTGGTGGCCTCGGAAGGATCCATCCAATCAATGGCACCGGTCTCCCCCAGCCCGCGAGCGCGAATGATCTGCTCTGTGCGCGGGGTGGTGCGCGGAACCAGCATTGCGGGGGTATCGGTGGACAGGGTTTCGGCCACGGTGTTGTACCCCGCCATGGACATCACGGCCTCCGCGGAAGCCACGTAGGACATACCGTCCGAAACCTTGTTGGTGACCTTGGTGGAGGGCCCCGCGGCGGCCTCGACCTCGTGGCGTTCGGCGGCGGCCATTTGCGGGCCGGTCACGACCAGGTGCTGAACACCGGCCGGCACCGGTGCGGCAGCCGCGGCCTTGGCCACGTTGACGCCGTCGGACCCGCCGCCGAGCATCGTGAGCACGAACGGCTTGATGGTGGCATTGTGGCGGCCGCTGAACTTGCGGCCACTCGAAAGCAGACCCGTGTAGTCGACCATGGGCGCGAATTCGGCCGGCAGCTCGCCCGTGGCCAGGGGGTCGTGGATCTCGCGGTCACCGTAAACCCAGATGCGGTCGAACAGGTCGGTCACGGACTCCACGCCCACGCGCTTCCACTCCTCGGCGGCGACCTCGGGGGCGTCCAGGACCTCACGCAGACCCAGGACGAACGTGGTCTCCGGCTTCACAGCCTTGAGATCCTTGAGGGGCTTGATGAGCTCGCCGTCGATACCGAACGGGTGGCGATCCACGATCACGATGTGCGGGCGGAAAGCATCCAGCGCGCCACCGATCACGGAGGAACGGATGTCGAACAAGCGCTTGCTCTTGACTCCCAGGTGGCGAGCCTCGTACTTGCCGCTCTTCTTGCGAATGCCGGGGACCACGAGCCAGTCGAAGCCTTCGGGGCAGCGGTAGGACGTAGCCGTGCGCTCACCGGTGATGAGCATCCCGGACAGCGTGCGGCCGGTCAGCTCGGGCAACGCGTCGGACAGAGCCTGCGCAATAGCCAGGTTGCGGCGAGTGTGGCCCAGACCCAACGAATCGTGTGAGTAGAGAGCGATCCGCAACTCCTGGGAGTGATCTGCAGTGTCCATCTGTTTACCTCACGTTCGAGCCGGCTGGTGGATCCGCCGACGGCTGTCCTGATAGCCCAAGACTAAAAATCAGGTGTGAATCGGGCGTGAGACGTTCATGAGAAATTTCTCATGTGTTACCCGCCGGTTGCTTAAGCGATGCGCGGTGCCGCCGGGCCGTCTCTGAGACCTGCGCACCCATGACGTTTGTCACCCGTGAGTCATGACGTTCGGCAGTTCTGGGCGGGCCCGATTCCCGCGATCGTAGGGGTATGAACACATCAGCCCCTTCCTCACCGTCCCCGGCCGCTCCCGCGACGACTCCGCTGGCTCCCGCCATCGAGTGCTCTCACGTTCATCAGGTGTTCCGCACCCGCATGGAGACTGTGCACGCGGTCAACGATGTCAGCCTGCGCATCAACCGCGGTGAGATCGTTGCCCTGCTGGGCCCCAACGGTGCGGGCAAGACCTCGCTCCTGGACATGTTCTTGGGCATGTCCGATCCCAAGGAAGGCACGGTTTCGGTCTTCGGACGCAGCCCCCGTGAGGCTGTCTCCAAAGGCTTCCTGGGGGCCGTTCAACAAACGGGCGGACTTCTGGACGATATTTCCGTCCGCGAGACCGTGGTGATGATCGCTTCTCTTTACCGAGAGCACATGCCCGTGGACGAGGCGCTGGAACGTGCCGGGGCAACATCCTTTGCGAAACGTAAAGTCTCCAAATGCTCTGGTGGCCAGCAACAGCGCGTACGTTTTGCCCTCGCGCTGCTGCCCGAACCCGACCTGCTGATCCTGGACGAGCCCACGGCAGGCATGGATGTCGAAGCGCGGCACGAGTTCTGGGACACCATGCACGCCGAGGCCCGTGAAGGCCGCACGGTCGTATTCGCAACCCACTACCTACAAGAGGCGCAGGACTTCGCCCAGCGAGTGGTGCTCCTGGACCACGGCCGCGTCCACCACGACGGCACGGTGGACAGCTTCCGCGCGGCCTCAAAAAGTCAGACGGTCACCTTCTCGTGGCCCTCGGCCACACCGCTGCCCGATTTTCCCGGGGTCACGCACCTCGATCGTGGCGGCGAACGCGTCACTGCCCGAACGCAGGACGCAGATCAACTGGCTCGTCTGCTGCTCACCGAAACGCCCGCCTCCGAGTTGGAAATCTCCCGCGGCGGGCTCGAAGAAGCTTTCACCGCTCTCATCAACCGCCCCGCGAACAGCTGAGACGGGCAGATCGGAAAGGAATTCGCCATGAACCTCACCTACACACTCCACGATTACAGGCGTCAGCTCCGGGACGTCGCCAACATGTTCTTCATCGCGGCGCTACCCGCCGCGCTATTCGTGATGTTTGGTGTTCTGCAGGACTGGTCGTCGGAATCTGCGGGGCATGGAAATGTGTCCGCTTACCTCATGGTTTCCATGGCCACCTACGGGGCCATCACGGCCACGACCTCCATCGCGGGTAGCGCGACCGTGGAACGACTTCAGGGGTGGGGGCGCCAATTGGCTATGACCCCCATGGGGACCAGCGGTTACGTGGCCACCAAGGTGATCGTGGCCCTGGCCGTGGCCGTGGTGCCCATGGCCGTGGTGTTCCTGATCGGCCTTGGGACCTCCGCCACCATGGACGATGCGTGGCGGTGGTTCGCTACTGCAGGCATCATCGTGGCGTCCTCCGTGGTCTTCGCCCTCTATGGCCTGGCAGCGGGTTTGCTGTTCCGTTCGGAAGGAGCCGTGGGTGCGGCGTCGGGCTTGCTGGTGGTCTTTGCGTTCCTCGGCAATGTGTTCATGCCGCTGTCCGGGGCGTTGCTGGAGTTCGCTCGTTTCACGCCCATGTATGGAATTGTTGGACTTGTCCGCTACCCCATAACCGAAGGCTGGGTGGTCTCTGTGGACAGCGCTCCAGAACAGGACAGCGTGTGGATGCTGCTGGCCAACGTGGGCGTGTGGGCCGCGATCTTCGGGGCCATTGCCCTGTTTGCCGCACGGAAAGCGACGGCCCGCAAATGAGCCCGTGGACTCGCGACACTCAGACCGAGAACGAAACCTCTGCGCGCAACCCGGCGGAGTGGTCCTCCGGCTGGAGTGATGTTCTCTACGCCTCCGTGTGGTTGGTGTTCCTGATCTTTCCCATCTCGAATGTGTTCTCCGCCCCTGTGTCGGACGGGCTCAAGGTGCTTGGACTGGCGGGTATCGCACTGTTCGCCGTGCTGTACGTGGTCTCTTGGATCTACGAATTCCCCTTCCCTCGCCGTCATGAACTGTTCAACGCGGTCTTCTGGTGCGTAGTCCTGGTGCTACCACTGGCTCTGGTGGTTCCCAGCGCGGGTCTGACCGTTACGTATGTGGCTCCATTCTTCGTGGCGGTGTGCGCATTCCGGTTGTCCATGAAGGGCGCGCTCGTCGCGGCCGCCGTGATCGCGGTCTTGGCCATCATCCCGTGGCTGATCTTCTACACCCCCGCTGAATGGTTCTGGCCGCTCGTCGGTATTTCGCCCGCGTTCATGCTGCTCCTGGTATCGCGCTGGGTCATGGAACGCTCCGAAGTTCGTGAGGAACTCATCCAAGAGCTCAAGCTGGCCCAGCAACGCGAGTCCGTGGGCCGCGACGTCCACGACATCCTGGGCCATTCCCTCACCGTGGTGTCCATGAAGGTTCAGCTGGCCAAGCGACTCATGGCCACCGACCCGGAACGCGCGGCTCAGGAGCTCGACGACGTCCTGGTCCTCACCCGCGACTCCCTCACCGATGTGCGCTCCACCGTGGGCAAACTGCGCGAGCCGGAATTGAGCGTGCAGCTGGTGCAGACCCGGGCGGCTCTGCGTTCCGCGGGCATCACGCCGCACCTGCCCAGCACGGTTCCGGCCATCGAGGCTCCCTGGCGCGCAGCCTTCGCGTGGATCCTCCGCGAGGCTGTGACGAACGCTGTGCGCCACTCATCCGCTTCCTCGTGCTGGGTCACGCTCACCTCGACCACCCTGACCATCACGGACGACGGCGCTGGGCTGGGTTGCGAGCGCAGCGGCACGAACGCGGCGTCGTCGTCGATGTCCGGCAATGGCCTGCGAGGCATGCGGGAACGAGCCGAGAAAGCCGGGCTTAAATTGACCGCGACATCGCCCGTGGAGGGCAAGGACCAAGGAACGAGAATCGTGGTGGAACCGGCATGAAGACCATCTCCGTAGTGATTGCGGATGATCAGGCGTTGGTGAGGGCCGGGCTGGCTGCCCTGCTCGAGCTGGAACCGGACATCTCGGTCGTGGCGCAAGTGGGCAATGGTCGAGAAGCCGTGGACGCCGTGGCCGCGCAGGACATCGACGTGGCTCTGCTGGACATCGAGATGCCGGTGCTCAACGGGTTGGATGCCACGCAGGAGATCGCGCGCGGGGGCAGCGGAACCAAGTGCCTGATCGTGACCACCTTCGACCGCCCCGGATATTTGCGCCGGGCCCTCGATGCGGGCGCCAGCGGATTCGTGGTGAAAGATACGCCCGCAGAACAGCTGGCCGAGGCCATTCGACGCGTGCACGCGGGGCTGCGTGTCATCGACCCGCAGCTTGCGGAGGAATCACTGGTGGCCGGCTCCAATCCGCTGACACAGCGCGAACAGGATGTGTTGCGAGAATCTGCGCAGGGGGCGTCCGCGAAACAAATCGCCGCCTCACTGCATTTATCTCCGGGCACAGTGCGGAATCACTTGTCCTCAGCCATTGGTAAGACCGCCGCACACAACCGGTCGGAGGCCGCGTCGAGGGCGTTGCGCAACGGCTGGATCTAGGGTCCGATTACTCCCGCGACAGCCCCACTCGCCGGAGTGTCGGTGGAGGCCCGAGCAGATCCTTATGAATGTCAGAGGAGTCTGAGACAGTTCCCCCATGGACGGTTCCGTGATGTCGCAGGTGTGGTGGTTGTGGGCGTTGCTCGCCCTGGTGGTGGGCCTTGGGCTGGGTGCGGCCGTGGGAATGTCCGTGGCCGGTCGACGGACGCGTCGGATCGAGACAGAGGTCGACGAGCTGCAGGCCGAACGGCTCAGCGCCTTGCAGGAAAGCGCCGCGGCGCGCGAGGCCAAGGATCAGCTCGAAAAGCACGTGGCCACGTTGGAAGCTCGGTCTTTTCAGGACCAGAACGTGCTGCAGGCGTTGGCTCCGCTCAACGATCAACTGCGCACCGTGGGCCGTCATGTCACCCAGCTGGAACGCGACCGCTCAGAGCAGTTCGGTGCGGTCAGTCAGGCGTTGGATGCGGCACGCAGCACGGACGCGCAGTTGCTGGAAGCCACCGGATCGTTGTCGTCCTCCCTGCGTTCCACTACTGTGCGCGGTGCCTGGGGAGAAATGCAGTTGCGCCGCGTGGTGGAGGCGGCCGGAATGCTGCGGCACGTGGACTTCACAGAACAGGACTCCCGCACCACAGACCGCGGCGTGCAGCGTCCAGACATGATCGTGAAGCTGCCGGGCGGGCAGTCGATCGTGGTCGATGCCAAGGCACCCATGAATTCCTACCTGGACTCCCAGGCTGTCCCCGCCGATGGGTCACCGGAGAACGAGCAGCGCCGGGCGCAGCTCTTGAAAGCGCACTCCAAGGCCCTGCGAGCGCACGTGGACGCCCTGGCCACCAAGCAGTACTGGACGGGTAACGATGGTTCCCCTGAGCTCGTGATGTGTTTTGTTCCGGTGGAATCGGCCTTGGCCGCGGCCCTGGAAACGGACGCGGCACTGTTGGAACACGCGTCCCGGAACAACGTGGCGTTGGTGTCCCCGGTATCGCTCATGGCGTCGCTGAAGGCCGTGGCATTCAGCTGGCGGCAGGCCACGCTCACGGACAACGCACGCGAGTTGTACCGGCTCTCGCGGGAGCTCTACGACCGCATGGGGTCCGTGGGGAAGCACCTGTCGGACATGGGTGGCTCGCTGCGCCGTTCGGTGGATGGCTACAACAAACTCGTGGGCTCGCTCGAGACCCGTGTGCTGCCTTCGGCCCGCAAGATTGCGGCACTTGATCCCACCGATAATGACTCAACGGGGCTCGAAACCAAACCGGTCGAAACCATGCCCCGGGCCGTCACCGCCACCGAATTCGTGCTGGACAGCACCAATGACCGAGGTGATGAGACTCGCCCGGGCGAGAACAACGCCCGGGCCAGCTGATCACCTGATAGCGGTTCAGTTGGTCATCAGCCGCCGACGGATAGCGGCTCACGAGATTCGACCGCGTCCACTGTCACAGGCCGGGTTTCCGTCCGTGCCGCTCGCAAACCGTTGAGGATCACAAAAACCTCCGCCACCTCGTGAATCAAGACCACGGTGGCCAGTCCGAGCACACCCGTGATGGCGAGCGGCGGTAGCACCGCGATGATGAGCAGTGAAAGAACGATGTTCTGGTTCATGATTCGGCGGCCGCGGCGAGCGTGGTCGACGGCTTGCGGAATCAGGCGCAGGTCTTGCCCGGTGAAGGCGATATCGGCCGATTCAATCGCTGCATCAGAGCCGGTCGCACCCATGGCAATGCCCACATCCGCTGCGGCGAGCGCTGGGGCGTCGTTGATGCCGTCCCCGATCATCGCGATGGGCCTCGTCTGGCTCATGTCTCGGATGACTGCCGCCTTGTCCTCGGGCCGAAGTTCGGAGCGGACATCCGTGATTCCAGCCAGATGACCCAAGGCCTGTGCAGTTCGCTTGTTATCACCCGTGAGCATGGTGATGCGGGTACCCCGAGCAGACAAGGTTCTAACCACTTCTGGCACCTCAGGACGCAGCTCGTCCCGCACGCCGATGGCACCGACCACGGCGCCATTCCGGTGGACGATCACGGCGGTCATGCCCAGTTCTTCCAGTCTGCGCACATCACTCGCGAGCTCTCCGGCGTCGAATCGACGTGGGCTACCCACACTGATTTCCGCTCCGTCGAGGGTGCCTCTGATTCCTTCTCCCGCTTCCTCAATGATGTCATCCGCGGCTGGAACATCTGGGGCCTCTTGAGCAATGGCTGCGGCCAAGGGGTGGGTGCTGTGCTGCTCCACGGCAGCGGCCCAGGAGAGTACCTGTTCCCGGGAGCTTCCCTCAGTTACTAACACCTGGGTCACGGAAGGACGGTTGCGGGTCAATGTGCCGGTCTTATCGACCGCCAGCTGACTCACGGTGCCGAATCGTTCCAGGGTTGCTCCACTCTTGATAATGACCCCGAATTTACTGGCGGATCCGATGGTGGAAACCAGAGTGATCGGAACGGCGATGGCCATGGAGCACGGGGACGCGGCGACCAGTACCACCAGGGCCCGCGTGATCCACAACTCGGGATCTCCGAACAGCGATCCGATAACGGCCACCAGTGCCGCGAGAATCAGCACTCCGGGGACAAGTGGCCGGGCAATTCGATCTGCCAACCGAGCACGCTCGCCCTTCTCGGATTGTGCCTGCTCAACCAGGCTGACGATAGTCGTCAGGGAGTTGTCGGTTCCTGGGGCGGCGGCTTCGACTTCGAGGACGCCGGTGGTATTGATGGCGCCCGCGGAGACCTCCGCCCCGGGCCCGATCTCCAGAGGGATGGACTCGCCAGTGATCGCCGATGTGTCTACGGCGCTGTGACCA
This sequence comes from Kocuria atrinae, assembly GCF_039531425.1. Lineage (NCBI taxonomy): Bacteria > Bacillati > Actinomycetota > Actinomycetes > Micrococcales > Micrococcaceae > Kocuria > Kocuria atrinae. The sequence goes on along the minus strand of NZ_BAAAQA010000010.1, from coordinate 10,808 downwards.
CGGCGCACGATGCCATCGGTGGCTAGCCGCTCCCCGGGCTTGACGAGCATGAGCTGCCCCGGACTCAGATCCTGCCCAGGGACGGAAACAGCTTTGCCATCGACGAGAACTGTGGCTGATTCGGGAACGAGCTTGAGCAGGGCGCGAAGGCCATTTCGGGCCTTGTCCATGGCCTTGTCTTCCAGAGCCTCAGCGATCGAGTAGAGGAAAGCCAGGGCGGCTGCTTCTTCCACATACCCGAGAATCACAGCACCCATAGCACTCATGGTCATCAAGAGGGAGATACCAAGCTTTCCCTTGACCAAGCGGCGGATCGCCCCGGGAACAAATGTCGAGGCACCGAGTAGCAAGCTGGTCCAGAAAAGGACGAGCGCGACAGTTTCTGCACCCACCCAATGACTCAGCAGTCCAGTGAGGAACGAGATGCCGGAGGCCACCGGAACCATGACACCGCGATCACGCCACCACGGGGCCTCTACCTGGTCCTCGCCCGGGGAGGTCGTTACCCCTTCACAACCGCACGCGCTCATGCTTCTGCACCCGGTTCGCAGCATCCAGGCACGGAGCATGCCTGGTCGATACAGGGAGCGTCTTCATCAACCGCCAGCGTTACCTCGACGAGGTCAGCCAGAGCCCGCGATAAGTGGGGATCAGCTACCTCATACCGCGTCCTTCGCCCTTCCGGTTCCGCCACCACAATGCCGCAGTCGCGCAGACAGGTCAGGTGGTTGGAAACGTTCGACCGGCTGAGGCTGAGTTCGCGGGACAACTCAGCTGGATACCCCGGGCCCTCCAGAAGCCGCAACAGGATGCGGGATCTAGTGGGATCGGCCATGGCTCGACCGAGCCGGTTCATGACATCGAGGCGCGTCGTAATGGTCAGCATGTACTGACCATACAGCAACCGCTGTACTATTGCTCTCCATTACGCACCGTACTGCGCCGCACGATTAGCGGTTGGGGCGGGCTCCACGGCCACCGAGCTGACGGGACTTGTCGCCGTCCTCAGCGAGCTTGGCGCGCAGTTCCTTGGGCAGGGAGAACAGGATGTCTTCCTCCGCGGTGACGACTTCCTCGACCTCGCCGTAGCCGTATTCGGCCAACAGCTCCAGGACCTGCTGCACGAGCACCTCAGGCACCGAAGCACCGGAGGTCACGCCCACGGTGGCCACGCCCTCGAACCAGGACTCATCGACCTGGTTGGCGAAGTCCACGCGCTCGGCCCGCTTGGCTCCGTATTCCTCGGCCACTTCCTTGAGCCGTACGGAGTTGGACGAGTTAGCCGAACCCACCACGATCACCAAGTCCGTCTGGGGAGCGATTTCCTTGATCGCAGCCTGGCGATTGGACGTCGCGTAACAAATGTCATCGCTGGGCGGGTCCTGCAGGTTGGGGAACTTCTCACGCAGCCGGTTCACGGTCTCCATGGTTTCGTCCACGCTCAACGTGGTCTGCGAGAGCCACACCACCTTATCGGGATCGTTGACCTCGAGAGTGTCCACGTCCTCCGGGGAGTTCACGATCTGGATGTGCTCGGGAGCCTCACCGAACGTGCCCTCGACCTCTTCGTGGCCCACGTGACCGATCAGCAGGATCTCGTAGTCTCCGCGAGCGAAACGCACGGCCTCGCGGTGCACCTTGGTCACCAGCGGGCAAGTGGCGTCAATGGTCTGTAGGTTGCGATCCGCCGCGGACTGCACGACCGCCGGGGACACACCGTGGGCGGAGAACACAAGCAGGGATCCTTCGGGAACCTCGTCGGTTTCGTCCACGAAGATGGCCCCGCGTTCTTCCAGCGTGCCGACCACGTACTTGTTGTGCACGATCTCCTTGCGCACGTACACCGGTGCACCGTAGTGCTCGAGTGCCTTTTCCACCGCGATCACGGCGCGATCCACGCCGGCGCAGTACCCGCGCGGCGCGGCTAACAAGACCTTGCGAGAACCAGCGACCGGGGCGGCGTCGGCGATCTCTTGAGGTGTGCGCCGTACGCGAGGAACGGTGGGCATGGAAAGATCAACGGTTGTGGACATGCCCTTAATGGTAGGCGACAGCGTGACGTCTCACCACGGCGCCCGTCACACCCACGAGCGCAAACACCGCAGCCCAGATCATGCCCGTGACGCACCGGGCCACGAATGATTCCCGCAATAGACCCACGATTTCGAGGACCACCAGATTCGCCACTGGCTCAATCGAGGATGCCGAGATGAGAGATTGGGCCGCCACCAGTGCCGCAATCAACAGTGCCGCGGTCATGACCAGCCCGGCTAGCCCCAGGCCCGCGACGGCCAGCCAACGGCGAGGAGCCAACAGTAGCGTGGCGATGCCCAGTGCCCCGGCCAGCCACGGGAGCACGAAGCGCCACTGGGCGATCCACACGATCACGTCGATGGCAGGTCCCGTACGAGCACCGGGAAGGGTCACCGTGAGCTCCTGGGTGCTCAACGCGGGGTCAATCCCAATGGCGTCCCGAACGCGCTGATCGATCGTGGCGCCCACGGGATGGACGTTCACGACCAAGTTCTCCGGGGCCTCCCCCATTTCCGGCGAGAGCGGCACGTTGGCAGCGTGGGTTTGAACGAGCACCTGGGTCCACATCTCCCGTTGCTCAGGGGCCGTCGCGAAAGATTCTGCGGCGCCGACGGCGCGCTCCCGCACGTTTTCGAGGGTCCGGTCCACCGGCCCGAGTCCGGTCTGGTAGTCATCGAGCAACCCGAATGAAGCGCGATCCAGGAGTGTGCCCACCAGCTCTGTCTGGAACTGGGTGTCCGTAACAACCGAGTGCGCGGTGTCCTGGAACCCTGACGGTGACAGCAAATGGTCCTGCAGCCACGTGAGCCCGAGCCACGCGGCAAAGAACAGCCCGGTGAGGAGCCCGCACAGCACGGCGCATGCGGTTCGCAGCGCCCGGGTGGTGGAGGCAGGGGGTTGAGGGGTCACGGCTCCACTTTAGGGAAAAGTTGCCTGTGCATGTCGTCCGGGGTGGTAAGCATGACCCATGAGCACACCAACTTCGCCGCAGCCCTCGGATGCTGTAGACGTCCCGGACCCCCACCGGGAACTCGCTCAGTTCGCTCGGGACACGTCCCCGGAGAATCCTTGGCCGCTCGCCCGTCTGTCCTCCAACCTCAATGCCTGGATCAAAAAGGCCCCGGATGCGTGGGTCGAGGGTCAAGTCATCGAGGTCAACCACCGGGCACGCGTCTCCTACGTGACCCTGCGGGACATGAACGAGGAAATGTCGGTCTCCGTCACCCTGTTCGGCCAGGAAATGGCTGCGCTGCAGAGGCCCCTGGAACAGGGCATGCGCGTGGTGGTGAACCTCAAGGCAGACTTCTATGCCAAGACGGGTCGCCTCTCCATGATCGGCCGCGGCATCCGCCCCGTAGGCCTGGGCGATCTGTTGGAACGCCTCGAACGGTTGCGCCGTGCGTTGGCGGACGAGGGGCTATTCGATCCCCGCCACAAGAAACCGCTGCCCGTGCTGCCCTCGTGCGTCGGACTGATCACGGGCCGCAATTCGGATGCCGAGAAAGACGTGGTGCGTAACGCGTCCCTGCGCTGGCCGGGTGTGCAGTTCGAGATCCGCGAAGTTCCGGTACAGGGCAATGGGGCCGCACACGCCGTGAGCGCGGCGCTGGCGGAACTGGATCAGTTGGAGCACGTGGACGTCATCGTGATTGCCCGCGGCGGCGGCGCATTCGAAGACCTTCTGGCCTTCAGCGACGAGTCCTTGATCCGCAACGTTTTTGCCGCGAACACCCCCGTGGTCAGCGCGATCGGCCACGAGAACGACCAGCCGCTGTTGGATTACGTGGCGGATGTGCGCGCCTCCACTCCCACGGATGCCGGTAAGCGCGTGGTGCCGGACGTTCAGGAAGAACGGTTGCGCATCGGACAGGCCCGTGCCGCCCTGGACCGGGCGGTCACCACCCTCATCGAGCGCGAACGGCAGGGCTTGGCGTCCATGCGCACCCGCCCGGTGCTCTCCCAACCGGACGGCATGATCCTGGTGCGGGAAGAAGATCTGGACCGCTGGCGCTCCCGGGCGTGGTCCGCGGTCAACACGGCCACGCTTCGTGCGCAGGACGCGGTCACCCAAATGAGGGCGCGCGTCCGTGCCCTATCCCCTCAGCAGACCCTGGATCGCGGGTACGCCGTGGTCCAGACCAATGACGGGCACGTGGTCACCGAATCGGATTCCGTGAAGACCAAACAACAGCTTGCCGTGCGCCTTGCCGCCGGCGAACTGGGCGTCACCGTAGACACAGCCAGCAAACGCCATCCCGGCGAACACTAATCCGCGCCCCAACAGCGCTGCTTCAGAAAGGACCATCATGGCCAAGGAAAACCAGCCCTCGGACAACGCCGCACCGGACCTGTCCGACATCGACCAGCTCGGCTACGAACAAGCACGCGAGCAACTCGTGGAAATCGTCTCCAAGCTCGAAACCGGCGGCACCACGCTAGAAGAGTCGTTGCAGCTGTGGGAGCGCGGTGAAGCACTAGCCACCCGCTGTGAAAACTGGCTGGACGGTGCTCGGGAACGGCTCGACGCCGCCCGCGTCCGGCGTGAAGAAACGCGGGAGCAAGCGGCGTCGGAGGAGTAACGGCCCGGGGCGGTACCGCCTACTGGTGGTACCCGGACAGGAACTCGCCCAGTCGGTCAAGAGCGGTATCCAGCATCTCCACCGCGGGCAAGGTCACCAAGCGGAAGTGGTCCGGTTCGCCCCAGTTGAACGCAGTGCCGTGGCTGAGCAGGATCTTCTGTTCCTTGAGCAGGTCCAGGGCGAAGCGCTCGTCATCCTCGATGCCGAACTTCTCCACGTCCAACTTCGGGAACAAGTAGAGAGCACCATGTGCTTGCTGGCACGTAACGCCGTCGATCTCGTTGAGCTTCTTGTAGGCCAGGTCGCGCTGTGCCTTGAGGCGACCGCCGGGCAGAATCAGGTCGTTGATGGATTGGTGCCCGCCCAGTGCCGTCTGGATCGCGTGCTGCGCGGGCACGTTGGCGCACATGCGCATGTTGGCCAGCAGCTTGATGCCCTCGATGTAGGACTCCGCTTTCCAGTTGGGGCCGGTGATCGCCAACCAACCGGAACGGTAGCCGGCCACCCGGTACGCCTTGGACAGACCCGAATACGTCAGGCACAGGACGTCCTCGCCGGTGAGTGAGGCCAAGTTGATCATCTCGGCGTCGTCGTAGGTGATCTTTTCGTAGATCTCGTCCGCGAAGAGGATGAGCTCGTGCTTCTTGGCGATCTCCACAATCTTCTTGAGGGTCTCGCGCGAGTACACGGCGCCGGTGGGGTTGTTGGGGTTGATCACCACAATGCCCTTGGTACGGGAGGTGATCTTGGATTCCAGGTCTTCGAGATCCGGGTTCCAGCCGTTTTCCTCGTCGCACAGGTAGTGCACGGGGGTGCCGCCGGACAGCGCAACCGATGCGGTCCACAGCGGGTAGTCCGGGGAGGGCACCAGGATCTCGTCACCGGTGTCGCACAGCGCCTGCAGGGACATGGTGATCATTTCGGATACACCGTTGCCCAGATAGACGTCATCCGTGTCCAGATTCATGATGCCGCGCGTCTGGTAGTACTGCACCACGGCGGTGCGGGCGGAGTAAATACCGCGCGAATCCGAGTAACCCTGGGCGTTGGGCAGGTTCTTGATCATGTCGACCAGGATCGAGTCCGGCGCCTCGAAACCGAAGGGCGCGGGGTTGCCGATGTTCAGTCGCAGAATGCGATGTCCCGCCGCCTCCATTTTTTCCGCTTGGTCCAGCACGGGACCGCGGATGTCGTAGAGCACGTTCTTCAGTTTGTCGGATTGCTTCACCATTGCCATGAGGGCAACACTACTCGTCCGTCATGGCGCTGCCACGCAAATTTAGCGGGGCTGTTCCCTGATAAATGCTGCCGCTTCCTCGGGTGTCATCTCCGGATTGTCGCCGCTGACCAAGCGCGTCATCATGGCCAGGTCTCCGGTGCGAACACTGGTCGTGATGCCGTTGATCGCGGAGACGGCGCCCCCGGTGAGCCCTTCCGATGCCACTGCCACCAGTTTCTCCGGGCGGTACAGATTATTGGGGTCGTCGAGCACCCGCAGGTCGTCATCGTCGATCACGGGTGAGGACTCGGGCAGCACCGCGGCCTGAACCTCGTTGTTGAGCAGCGCATCCACCCGCTCGTCATAGTCGACAATCTCCGGAGCGGATTTCGGCTGGCAGTCGTAGTAACTTTCCAACCCCTGCACGCCCTGGTCAGAATCCGCGTAATTGCCCGGCATACCGACCGCCATCTCAGAACACTGCTCCCCCACCGAGGTGAGATCGTCCAGTTCCAGCTCCACGGCAGTCGCGGGAGCCACCACGAATCGGTCGGTGTTTTCCGCCGGGCCTTGATTGAGGATCTGCAGCCCCCTGGGCATCGAGTCGGGCAGCGCGTCGTAGACGTCGTCCCCGGAGGGCCCGGTCTCGCCGGTGAACCCGAGCAGCTGCGCAAGCGAACCAATGAATCCCGGATCCTCGGACGCGGTGGGCGCAGGCGTGGGTGTATTCGATGGCGACGCCGGGGTTTCGTTCTCCGCCACGTGCACGTACAGATCACCGGTGAAATCCGGGACCACATGCACTTGCTTGGCCTGCAGCGCGTCGAACAGTTCATACCGGTCACGCCCGACATCAACGACCTCGGCGCCAATCCCCTGGTTGCGCAGTTGCTGGGCGTACATGTGCGCCACCACGCGGGTCTGGTCGCTCACGCCCGTGGCAATCTTCACGGCGCTGCCATCTTTCGTTCTCGGTGACGACGCCGCCGCGGCCGGCTCGGGTTCAAAATCTCCCGGTGCGGAGCTCTCACCTCCGTTGTCGCACGCAGTGAGCGCGAGCAATCCCGTCAGAGCGATCCCGAGCAGACCAACTTGGCGTGTTCTCGCGCGGGTCCTCATGACTCCGCGGCCGTTCAGAGGGGCGCCGTGGGGAGCACCCGTGCTGTGCTCAACGGTCACTCTTCGATGTCCTGCTCGACCACGGGGCTCGGTTGTTCTTCTGGTTGGTCGACCCACGTGCCCAGGCCAGCCAACCGCAGGGCTTGATCCACCAAATCCAGGCGGTCGAGTTCGTCGAGCTCCACCAGGGGAACCCACCGGGTGTCGTCGGAAGATCCATCTTCTTCAACGGTCAGTTCACCGTCCACCACGTGTGCGGTGTAGAGGACCCGACACGCGTGGTATTCCCGGGGGTTGCCGTCCAGTCGCTGCTCGGGAGACATCCACCTGCTGTGCACTCCCAGCATGGTGTCGGTGGCCACTGTGTACCCGGTTTCCTCCAGAACCTCGCGCAGCATGGTGGTCTCCGGTTGCTCACCGGGTTCCATACCGCCCCCGGGGAGGGTCCACGCGCCGTCGAAATCGGCGCGTCGCGGATTCCAATGGGTCAACAGAACCTGTTGGTCATGGACGATGAGCGCGTACGCGCCCACCCTGGAATCGAAAGCCAAACTCATGGTGACGAGTCTACTGACCGGGAGCGAGCGGCGTCGTACCCGCCGAGCCACGCGATCCCGCCCGTTGTCGCGAGTAAAAGGTGAGCGGAGATAATGGGCGGGTGAGCATCGTGGACAACGCCATTTACCGCAACGGGCAGCGGATCGAGACCCCGTCCAACCTGCAGGAGACCTACCGGTTGTTGCGACAGCTGGACGAGGAATGCGGGGCCACCGATGACGGCCAGAAGGAGTCGGTGCTCGCATGGATCGGGCTGTACCGGCCCAGCGCGGCGGAGGTGAAGTCGCTGGCGGAGCACTTCAAGTTGCACGAGCTGGCGGTCGAAGACACCATTCAGGCGCACCAGCGGCCCAAGATCGAGCGCTACGGCGACACCCTGTTCACTGTGCTGCCGCCTGCGGTCTACAACGATCATGACGAGACCGTGGACATCGGCGAAATCCACATTTTCACCGGGCCCAATTTCGTGATCACCATCCGGCACTCGGAATCTAGGGGCGTCACGCGAGTCCGCGAGCGCGTGGAAGGTGAGGCTGAGCTGATCAGGCTGGGCGGGGACGGCGTGCTCTACGCCCTGTTCGACCAGATCGTGGACGATTATTTCCCGGTGCTCGACGGTCTTGAGAACGACATCGACGAGATTGAGGACGCCCTATTTGCCGGCGAGCATCACGTGTCCCAGCGCATTTACGAGCTCGCACGCGAGGTCAATGACTTCCACCGCGGGGTATCACCGCTGAACACCGTGATGAACCAGTACTTTGCGGGGTTCCAGAAATACGGCACGAACGTGGAGCTCCAACATCGGCTGCGCGATGTGCTGGACCACGTGATCGTGGTGAACAACAAGCTCGAGTCCATGCGATCGTCGCTGGCCGACGCCATGACCTTGGACTCCACACTGACCACGGCCCGGCAGAACGAGGCTGCAATGGAACAGAACGAGCAAATGAAGCGCATCTCGTCCTGGGCTGCCATCCTGTTCGCTCCGTCCATCGTGGGTTCCGTTTACGGTATGAACTTCGCGCACATGCCCGAGCTGGAGTGGCAGTACGGCTACCCCATGGCCCTGGGCTTGATGCTGGGCGTGGGCGTGGTGCTCTTCGTGATTTTCAAGGCCAAGAAGTGGCTCTAGCGCTCGCTTAGGGTCCATTCAACCGGCGCGGTTAATCTAGTGCTCGATGGAAGAGAAACTGCTTGATTGGCATTTTTGGTTGGATGCACCGTTCCGTGTGCTCCTGATTTTCCTGGGCGCATTGGTCCTGACCGCCGTGTTGCGGTTGGTGATCCGCAATGTCACCCGGGGAATTGCGCGTGGATCGCGCTCTCGCATCGTGCGCAAAATCGACAATGGGAAGGCCCGATGGGTCGCCGATGCCGGGCTGGCCTCGGACCGTCAGGCCCAGCGAGCCTCCACCGTGGGGTCCGTACTGTCGTCGGTGGCTGTGATTGTCATTTGGGCCGTGGCCATCCTGATGATCATTGCGGAGCTCGGTTTCAACATTGCCCCGGTGCTGGCCTCCGCCGGCATCGCCGGTGTTGCCTTGTCTTTCGGCGCGCAATCCTTGGTGAAGGATTACCTGTCCGGGATTTTCATGGTGGCCGAGGACCAGTTGGGTATCGGCGATTCCGTGGACCTGGGCGAGGCGATCGGCACCGTGGAGAGCGTGGGCCTTCGTGTGACCCAGGTCCGCGATGTGAAAGGCACCCTGTGGCACGTGCGCAACGGCGAGATCCTGCGCGTGGGCAACCAGTCCCAGGGCTGGGCCCGCTGCGTGCTGGACATCCCGGTCCCCTACGACACCAATATCGACCTGCTCACCGACCTCATCGAGCACGAGGCGCAGCTGTTGCGCGATGACCCGGACATGGGTCCCAACATCATCGACGACCCCGAGGTCTGGGGCGTGGAGAACATCACCGGCGAATCCATCACCGTGCGTTTGGCGGTGAAGACAGCGCCACTGCAGCAGTGGGACGTGGCACGTGTGCTGCGAGTGCGCATCAAGAAGATGCTGGACCGCGAAGGCCTGCGCTTGCCGTTGGTCAATCAGATGGTCGTGCGCAACGACGGCACTGCGGGCGGCTCCGCTTCTACCGACGACGACACCCGCACCACGTCCTTCCCGTTGCCACGAGTTCCGCAGACCGGCCAGCTGCGCACGACCGTGCGCAAGCCGGAGCCAGCCCCGGACACCTCGACGACCGACGGCCGCACCCCGACCAGCGGGGATTCCAGCACCGACTCGTCGGAACGCCGCGGGGACGGTTAGTTCCGGGCGGTTCTAGCGTGGGCGGCGTCGTCGGGCATTTTTGCTCGCCGACGCCGCTTTTGCTCCCTTGGGTCCCTTGCCACCGCGGCGCTGCGGGGCCTTGGGCTGCTGTTTCTGGGGCTGTTTCTTTTTCTTGCTCTCTTGTTCTTTACTCGGCGGCGTGTCCCGGCCGCTGTTCGCGCTGCGACCGCGCACGATGCCCACGAACTGCTGGACTGTGGCCTCATCCTCTTCGCTGAGATCCTGCGGCCACACGAGCGCCACCGGGATGGTGGGCGCATCCGTGAGTTGGCGGTAGGTGACGTCCTTGCGGTGGTGCAGGCGGGCCAGCGACATGGGCAGGATGACCGGGCCCACGCCGGCGGCCGTGAGTTCCACGGCCATGCCGGCGTCATCGGTGGCGGGTTTCTGTTGAGGCGAGGATTCAGCGTTCAGCTCGTCGGTAGTCAGCGATTCTGCGACGGTGAGGATGTGGTCCTGGTCCAGTACTGCGACCTGCAGTTCTTCATACAGGGCGACCGCCCGGAAGTTCTGGCGCAGTTCCTCCAAGCTGGGGTCCTGCTCTTCCCAGTCGAGGCGGACGAAGCAGGCTTTGATGTCTCCGTTGGTGAGTGCTTCTCGCCAACCGTCCGCCCGGAGTTGCTGTTGACTGAGGACGGGCTTGTGGTGACGCTCTTCCCACCGCCGGAACCACTTACCCGGCATGACCCCGGGAACGTAGCCGACCGCGAACTGATCCTCTTCTTCTGGATCATGCGTGTGCGGCTGCGCTGCCTCGGGGAGGTCCGATTCGGTCATGGGACAACACTAATCGGCGCGGGCACTGTCTCATGCTCGACGTGCGAAAAATAGGTAGGAGGACTACAGTGATCTCTGTTGCAAGGGGCTTTAGCTCAGTTGGTAGAGCGTTTCGTTCGCAATGAAAAGGTCAGGGGTTCGATTCCCCTAAGCTCCACCCTGTGATCTCTCAGGAGATCAGCGACAACCCGGACCCTTATTTGGGGTCCGGGTTTTTTGCTGTCCGGG
>NZ_BAAAQA010000009.1:0-13074 GCF_039531425.1 Kocuria atrinae | reverse complement strand
ATGACCCATACTGATTGGTGATGCGGATGTCTTGAGAGATCTGTCGCGTATGTCCTGAAGGAACACACCCTAAGCTCCACCCAAAGTGTCTTACGGGAACACGCGACATGACTTGAAGAGTCGTGTTCGTGTTCCGCCCCCTCGCCTTCGTCGCCGCTGTGCTCGTGAGCTTCGCGGATGATGGTGGCGAACGGCTCGGCAAGGCGCGGGCGTAGTTGTTCGTCGTCGGTGATGTCGAGCCGCGTGTAGAAGGCTTGGTTCGCCAACCTGCGGTCGGCGTCGTGGGATCGAGCGTAGGCGCGGTGCGTGTCAGTGAGCAGCCGCAGGCTGTCGTGCAGGAATGCCCGCCCGCCGGTGTGGTGCTCGTCGTGCTCGGCGAGGCGTTGGTTCACGTCTGCGAGGCCTGCCCGGATGCGGTCTTGGTGCCGTTTCAGGGTGGGCAGGTCGATAGCGTCGGCGAAGTGCGCGGCGAGGAGCTTGACACTCTCGGATTCGAGCCTGGCTCGGTTTGCCATGAGGTCGGCGATTTCCTGGCTGCGGCCTGCGGTGCGCTTGTCGAACGCGGCATCGACGTCGGCAGCGATGCGGTCGTAGGTGCTGTCATTGATCGTGATGCTCGCGTAGGAGTCGGCGACGAGGCGTTCGGCGACTGCGACGGGCACGGCCCGGCGGGTGCAGGTGGTGCGCTTGGATGCTCTGCCGGAGCAGACGAAGTAGGCGTAGGTGACGCCCTTGGGGTTGGTGGCGAAGTCAAGCAGCATCCGCGACCCGCAGGTGCCGCAGTGCAACAAGCCTTTGAGGTGGTGGGCGTGCTGGACGTGCCGCGTCATCTTCGCCGTCCGCGCCCGCAGGAGCGATTGCACCGTGTCGAACAGCTCCGGTTCCACGATGGGTTCATGCGCGCCGGGATGCAACGCGCCCTTGTAGCGGATCACCCCGGCGTAGTAGGGGTTCGTGAGCAGCTTGTAGAGCGTGTTCTTCCCCAGCGGCTTCGACGGCCGCTTCGGCGTCGGCACCGTCACCAGCCCTCGCGCGGTGAGGTCGCGCAGCAGCCCGGTCACGGAGGTCTCACCTTTGGCGTAGGTCTCGAATGCCCAGGTGATGAGTGGTGCGCGCTCGGGATCGACCTCGACGGTTCTGATTTCGCGGCCCGCGTCGTCGGTGCGGCGGACGTTGAGGTAGCCGATGGGAGCGCGCATCGGAGTGCCGCCTTGGGCGACCTTCTGTGACAAGCCCTTGGTGACTTCGGTGGCGAGGTTGCGGGAGTAGAACTCCGCAATCGAGGACATGATGCCGTGGACGAGCATCCCCGAAGGCGTCTGGTCGATGGACTCCGTTGCCGACACTAGGGTAACTCCGGCGTTGATGAGCGCTTCGTGAATCTTCACGTCGTCGGCGCGGTTGCGGGCGAGCCGGTCGAGCTTGTGAACGACGCAGAACTGCACCCGGCTCGCAGCGATGAACGCCAGCATGTCCTGCAACCCATCACGATCCGCAGACCGCGCCGACTCCCCGGCGTCGATGAACTCGCGCACGATCCGCGCCCCCAGTTCGTCGGCTTTTCGCGCGTTAGCCTCGCGCTGTGCCGGGATCGAGAAGCCCTCCTCGGTGCCGCCACGCTCGGCCTGTTCCCGCGTGGACACCCGCAGATACGACACGGCAAGGAGCAGGGGCTTGTCCTCGGCGTGATCGTCGGTCACGCCTGCCGGGGTGAGGGTGGGAGCAGTGATCGTGCTCATGCGGTGCTCCTTCGTTCGTGCAGTGGCCCGGGTTCCATTGTCCGCCGTCCTCCGGCGTTGCTGTCCTGGGAATCTGCGGTCAGCTCGTCAGGCGGCGGAAGGTCGTAGGGGTCTGGTTCCCCGGCGCGGTGCGCGTCGTAGCGGGCCTGGGTGATGCTCAGCACCCACTCCACCAACTTCGCCACGTCCGGCTCCACCCGCCGGATGGCTCGCAGCCGTAGCCGCCCAGGATCGTTGCCGCCCGTGCCTGGCCCGAGCGCACCCCTGCCCTGCGCCGCACGTCGCGGTCGCTCAGCCGGGGGTCGGTTCGGGTCACTCATCTCACTATCTCACGCGATGGCAGATACGCCAGTAGGATCCAAGGTAGCACAGATATGGCGTAACGGCTATTGCGTGAGTTTCGGCGTGGTTTCCGCTAGGCTGAGGGTGTGATCGAGGACTTGGAGAGTGTGCCGCTGCTGATGGCAGCGGACTTGCCTGCGGGCTGGCAGTTGCCAGACCCCACCCCCATCGACCCCGAACACGACAGTTCCGGGATCGACGCGGCCCTCAAGTACGAGCAGTGGGTAGACCCCGCGCCGGGCCTTGATCGGAAGCTGAACTCCAGCCACAACAACAACGACTCCGGGCGTTGGTTCCTGATCCAGCACGTCGAGTCGTCCACCCGCGTGCTGCTGCGCCTGCAGCGCCAGTACCTGCTCGATGAGGAGCCGATGGGCGAGGTGCGGATTACCGGGATCGTGTATCTCCCCGAGTGGGCGGGCGACCCGGTGGCCAGTCCGATGCTGCGGAACTTGCCCACGTCGAGGATCGAGGCGGCGATCAACCGCCGTCAGTTCGCCGTCACCGGGGCCAGCCGCTTCGAGGACGGCACCATGACCATGCCCTCGGGTCGCGCCCTCCGCGCCGAGGACGTGATGAAGCCGCTCGGGAACCCGAAGCGCACTGCCGATTTCTACGAGGTCGTCGCCCTGCAACACACTCGCCTTGTGGACGACGGGGAACCGAACCCGACCGCGCGCATGGCGCAGATCAGCCGTGTGCCCCTCTCGACCGCGCAGGGCTGGGTCGCCCGCGCCCGTCGCAAAGGACTGCTCCCACCCGGACGCCGAGGCCGCGCCGGGTAAGGGTTCGCATGACGAGCTGGGCAGTTGACGACGCGGGCGTGGTGCGCCTGCCAGACGGTCGCCTGATCCGTGGCACGGGTGCGCGTCGGTCTCGCGGTCAGGCCCCGGCCCCTGAGTTCGCCGTCTATCTCCTAGGCCGCGACCCTCGCGTGGCCGACTGGCCCTACTGCTGGGTCAGGTGGCCGGACTTCCGTTTGCCCGCCTCCACTGAGGACGCCGTAGACGCGCTACGGGAAGCGCACACGCGGGCCGCGTCCGAGCGGGTCGAGATTGCCTGCGGCGGCGGGATCGGCAGAACCGGAACCGCTCTCGCTGTGCTTGCCGTGATGAGCGGCGTTCCTGCCGACGCCGCCGTGGAGTGGGTGCGAACGAACTACCACCCCCGCGCCGTCGAGACTCGTCGCCAACGCGCCTGGATCGCCACCGTCGCACCCTCTCTCTCCTGACATCAAGCCGCCGCCCCTCGCCGCACCCTTCCGAGCGCACCCGCTCGCCACCGCCCCGGCACCCCCAATCGCTCCCGGCATCTTCCCGGTTCTCGCCCCTGTCTCAGCGAATGAACGTATCCTAAGTGCCGTAGTTGCTGATACGCTAGATGCTCAGTGAGGTTGCGGAAGGATGGTGGTCGAGGTGCATGGCGGCGTGATCCCGTTCCGGGGAACCGGGGCCGATGCGCTGCGCTATGTCGAATCCGACCGTTCCCGCGCTGACGACTACTACCTCGGCGCGGAGACGACCGTCGCCCAGTTCACGGCGCTCGACAGCGACGGCGCGGTGGCCGCTGAGCTGGCACTTCAGCCTGAAGCGTATGCGGGGTGGGTGGACTGGACGAACCCGCTCACGGGCGAGTCGATGGGCACGCCCCGCCGGGCGGGGTCGGATCGGCGCGGTTCGCCCCGGTTCATGGAAATGGTCATCAACACACCGAAGTCACTGTCGATTGCCGCGGCGCTGCACCCGGAGGTCTCCGACGCCTTGGATGCGGCCCAGCAGGATGCGCCGGCGGAGATTCGGCGCTGGCTAGCCCTCCACTCCGTCACTCGCGTTGGCCCGCTGGGGGCGCAGGAGGTTGTGCCCGTCGAGCAGTTGCAGGTCGTCGGCATTACCCACCGCACGTCGCGGGCGGGTGATCCGCACCGGCACATCCACATGCAGATCGGCACCCGCGTGTTCGCGGCAGGCAAATGGCGGGGCCTGTTTACCGCCGCCTTGTTCAAGCAGCAGGGCGCGATCCGCGCCCTTGGCACGGCTGTGATCGCCGCCAGCCCCGAGCTTGCCGCTGTGCTCGACCGGCACGGCCTGACCCTCGATGCCGCCACGGGTGAAGTGGTCGAGTTGCAGCCCTTCAACTCTCTGATGAGCAAGCGGGGCGAGCAGGTGCGTCGCAACCTCGAACGTCTCGAAGCCGAATGGGATCAGGCGCACCCCGGCGAGAGCATGGGGCCGGTCGTCGCCACCAGACTGCGAGCCGAGGCATGGGTGCATGAGCGGCCCGCGAAGAAGCCCACCACACTGGCCGAGGAAGCCGCATGGGTCGCCGAGCTGCGCGAAGCCGGATACGACCCCGACACCTTGCGCCGCCCCGCCCCGCGCCCATCGGTGACGCTGGACGACTTGAGCGTGCAGGAGGTTGCCTCCCGCACGCTCGACCGTTGCGCCGCCGCCGCATCCGCGTGGACGGCGCACACGGTGACCGAGCACGCGACCCGGATCATGACCGAGCACGGCGTGCAAGCGACCCCTGCCGAGATACGCGACTTCATCACGGTTGCATCCCGGTTGGCGCTCGAGGACTGCTTCACGATCCTCCCGCCCGACGCACCACGCCCGGAGCATGTGGCGCATCTGACGAGCGTGCGCGTCATGCAAGCCGAGACGGAACTGCGCGACCTCATCGCCGCACGGGTGCCCGCCGATGAGCCGGCCTTGCCGAATGTGCGCCAGTTGGCGCAGGTCGCCGGCCTCGACGCCGGCCAGACCGAGGCTGCCTCAGCGGTCGCCTCCACCGACGCCCTGGTGATCGTGGAAGGCGCGGCGGGCAGCGGAAAGACGACCATGCTCGGAGTCGCAATCGAGGTCGTGCAGCAGGAGGGCCGACAGGCACGGGTGGTCGCGCCGACGAAGAAGGCCGCCGACGTCGCACAGCAGACCCTCGGTGTTCCGGCTGACTCGGTGGCGGCGCTTGTCCATGCCCACGGCTATAGGTGGAACGCTGACGGGGTATGGACGCGCCTCGCGCCCGGCGACCTCGACGCCGAGACGGGCCGCACCTACAACGGCCCGCCCGAGACCGCACGCCTGCGCGAGGGTGAGCGGATTGTGGTGGACGAGGCGGGGATGCTCGACCAGGACAGCGCCCTTGCCCTGTTTACCGTCGCCGCAGAGCACGGCGCAACCCTTGCGCTCATCGGCGACCGGGCGCAACTGCCTGCCGTGGGGCGCGGCGGCGTGCTCGACATGGCCGCGCAGATTCGGGGCCGCACCATCGACATGGCAGAGGTACACAGGTTCAACGACCCCGCCTACGCCGACCTCAGCGTCCGGTTGCGGGGCCGTGATGATCCCCCTGCGATTTTCGATGACCTCCACGCCCTCGGCTTGATCCAGTTGCATGCCGACACCGACGAGCTGCACGAGCACATTGCCACGCAGCGAGGTGACGGGCAGGCGGTCACCGTCGCCACGAACGACGAAGCCACGAAGCTGAATGCGCGTATCCGTGATGAGCGGGTGCGCCCCGGGGCCGTAGACGACAGCGCGACCGCGACCGGCAGTGACGGCCTGCCGGTGGGTCGGGGTGATCTGATTCAGACGCGGAAGAACGACACCGCCTTGGGGGTCGCAAACCGGCAGCAATGGATCGTCCAGCACGTCGAGGACGACGGCACGGTCTGGGCAATCGAAGCCGACAGCGGCCGCAAGCGTGACCGCTCGGTGCGGATGCCTGCCGCGTATTTCACCGAGCATGCACACCTGGCTTACGCCTCCACCGCCTACGGGGTGCAGGGAGTGACGGTGCCGGTCTCGCACACGATCCTCACCGACACGATGAGCGGCCCTGCCGTCTACGTCGGCATGACCAGAGGCAAGAACGAGAACCAGCTACACATCATCGCCGAGAGCCTGCCGGAGGCGCGGGAGCAGTTCATCGAGGCGATGGAACGCGACCGCGCCGACCGTGGCCTCACCGACGCCACCCAACAGGCAGCAGAAGCCGTGCGGGGGCTGGTTGAGGGCGGCCCGGTGAAGCTCGTACACATCGAGATAGCGGCCCTCGAACGGCTTGCCGAACAATCCGAAGCCAGCGCCTCACGGTGGCTGCAAGCATCCGATGCCATGGACGAGCTGTATGCCCGGCAGCGGTTCGAGCGCGAGCAGGCGGTTGAGGCCAACGATGCGGCGAAGCAGCAGCTCGAGCTCGTGCGCGCCGAGGTCGCCGAACCACTCATGACGCAGGCACGCGCCGCACTGACTGATTGGCAGCAGGCCGACGCTGGAGAGCAGACCGCAAGCGCGAAGGTGCGCACGGCGAGGAGGTTCAGGAAGCGTCGCGCGACCACCGAGCACGACACCGCCCAGATCGTCGCCCGCGACGCAAAACGACGCCTCACGAAGACATGGGGCGAGCCGCCCCGCTGGAACGAGACCCAGCAAGCGTGGGTCGAGCGCATCATCACGCCCCAGATCGACGCTGACCCGCGTGTGGTCGAGGCTGAGCAGCAGCGCGCCGCCACCGCGCAGGCTCTCCATTCTGTGATCGAGCCGAACCCGTGGCCGACCATCGGTGTCTACGCCCACATCTTCGGCGAGGAGGTGGTGAGGAAGAACCCTGGTGCCTACGTCAACGCACGCCCCGCACGCCACGCCGAAGACGCGACCCGCGCCGCACACCACGCTCGCGCGGAAGCCGAGACGCTACGCGCCCTGACCCCGGCCGAGGCGGTCGAACGAATCAGGCAGACCCGCGCGGCTGAGGAAGCCCGCCGCGAGACCGCCCGCATGCTCGCGGAACGCGAACGCCAACTCCGCGTCTCCCGCTCGTCCCACAGCAGCCCCGGCTATGACGGGCCGAGCCTGAGCCGGTGAACCGTACGAACCGCCCTAATTGCCTCGGCGGGTGAGCTAGAAGTCCTTGGTTTGTAACCACGCCAGCAGTTGGGACTCGCGCTCGGCGGTGGAATCCGGTTCCCATGCGCCGCTGTGGAGCGAGTCGATGATGTGGCCGTCGAGCAGGTATACGACGCGTTCCGCGCGGGCGGCGCATGCGGGATCGTGGGTCACCATGACGATCGTGGTACCTGTTTGATGGGCGTCGGTGAGGGCGTCGAGCACCTCTCGTGTCATGCTGCTGTTGAGTGCCCCGGTAGGTTCGTCGGCGAACAGAATCGCGGGCTCCGTGGCGAGTGCGCGGCAGATGCTCGCGCGCTGGAGTTGTCCACCCGACACCTTGGTGATGCCGTTGCCTGCGATGTGCGCGATCCCGAACCTCTCCATGAGCGCATCGACGCGCTTTTCGGATGCTTCACCCTCGGCTTTTCCGCCTGCGGCTTTTCCGCCTGCGGCTTTCATGGCGGGCAGCAGGATGTTGTCCCGGATAGACAGGTTGGCGAGGAAGTGCGCCTGCTGGAACACGAAGCCCATCTGGGTGAGGCGTACCCGGCTCATCTCCGCATCGCGCAGCTCGGTGAGTTCGCGGCCGTCGAGTGTGACGCTGCCAGCGGTAGGGCGGTCCATGCCGCTCATGCTGTAGAGCAGCGTTGACTTGCCTGATCCCGACGCCCCCATGACGGCGAGGAACTCTCCTCGCTGTACATTGAGGTCGATGCCGTGCAGCACCTGCGTGGGAGGGTCCGTGGAAAGGAAGCTCTTGTGGAGCCCTCGCACACGGAGCAGCGGCTGTGGTTGTCCCGCTTCTGCCTGGCGTGTCACAGAAGTTCCTTTCGTCTGAAGTGCGACCGGGCCTCTCGGTTCGTTCATCATCGCAGCCACTCGCTTCGGTCGGCGCGGCGCAGTCGTCGGGTCAGGATCAGCGTGCCGACCGTGCCTGCTCCAATTAGTAGGAGCGGGTAAGCGAGGTAGACGATCCATGGGTTCGGGATGAAGGAGAGGCGGGCGATTCCCATGCTGGGTCCGAGGATCGAGCCTACGAGCGCCTCCCCAGCGGTGGCCGCGAACAGTGTGCCGAGCAGCACACCCGCGGCCACCGTGAGCAGCGCCTTGAGCTGCAACTGGGCGGCGATCTCGCGCAGCGAGAATCCGAGGGCAGAGAGGACCCCCATCTTCTGCCGATCCTTGCTGACCTGAAGGCGCAAGAACAACGTCGCGATGAGTGCCGCAGCTCCAATGGCGATCGCGAGCGTTACGACTGCGACTCCTCGAAGGGCATCGGTGATGTATGCGAGGGTTTGCTGCACGTAGTGGCGCATCGGGATCACCGACGCCGCAGGTTCCAGTGCGTCGTATTCGCGGGCGATCACCACGGCGGCATCGTCACCGTTGTCTTCCGCGTTTGCCAGGCTGGCGTACACGACCCAGCGCTGGGCCTGCGCGGCTATGGTCTCCTGGTCCACGTTGCCCTGCATCTTCGCGGTGTAGCCGCCGCTGGTGATGTCCTGGTACACGCCACTGACCCGAGCCTCTTGTTCCTCACCATCCTGGCGCACCGTGAGCGTATCGCCGGGTACGACCCCAAACTCTTCGGCATTGAGCAAGCTCAGTGCGATCTCGCCGTCGGCCGGGGGCTGCCCCTGTGCGAACTCGAGCGTGGAATCGGAGTAATCGCCCACCTCGACCCGCAGTGCTTCCCACCCCTCCTCACCGCGAGCCTCGAAGAGCATCCCCGCATACGAGACGACCTCACCGATCCTTGGGTCCGATTCCAGCTTCGTGAGTAAGCGCTGCCGCGCTTCTCCCGCCGAGTTCGAGCCGCCAGTTTCATCGTCCGCCGTTGAGAATTGGACATCGATGCGCAGGTCGCTTTCCGGTGCGCCCATGTACGTGACGAAGCGCGGACTCTCGAAAGTGGTGAGCAGATTTGTCGGCAGGATGAGCAGCACAGACGCGATGAAGAACACCGCCGGTACGAGCAGCCACTGTCGGCGCTCTGCGCGCAGATCGAGCCATGCGAGGCGCAATCCGAGCTTCCCAGAACTCACGCCTGTCAATGCGGAGGGACGGTTGTGCTCACGCTTGCCGACGCGTCTGGCCGCACGTCGGGCGGACCGTCTAGCGCGCCCCACCGTCACGCGTTCACTCACGGTGCTGCCATGGATGAGCGCCCCTACGACATCAACTCTTCGTACCGCTCGCAGCACGTTCGCGCAGATGCCGACGATCAACCCGAAGAGCACAGCGAGCGCCAGAATCGGAGCGGCGTAGCTCACCCACGTCGTCGGTGCGGCCGCGAAGTTCGTCTGGATGTCGCGGGTGAGAAGTGGCACCGCGAACATCGCGAGAATCCCGCCCGCTGCGCACGCAACGAGCGCCATCACACCGTAACGCGACAGGTACAGGCCGGAGATGGTGCGCGTTGGCAGGCCGATGGCACGCATAGCACCGATCTCATGGATCTCGTCTTCCAGCGTGCTGCGGATCACGAAGCGCACATTCAGCAGAGCAATCGCAATGAGCATGAGGCTCGCAAACATGAACGCGATCGCCGTAAGACCCCCGCTGAACACGTTGATAAGCCGGATCATGACCTCGGTCACGGCCTGCCCATTCTTCGGAAGCGCCTCATCGGACTCATACGCCTGCTGGAAGTCCGACAGCTGTGCGGTGTCACTGAGCCGATACTCCACGATGATCTCCGGGGTGCCCCCGCCACCCGACGACAATCGCTCGAAATCCTGATCCGACACGAGGAAGCGGGTCGCAGACGACATCGAAGAGGCCATCTGCGCATCGCGCACGAACCCGACGACCTCGAACTGCTCGGCTTGCCCTTCCGAGCCGCCCGAGGTGCGCACCGTCAACCGGTCGCCAACCTCGATCCCGAACTGCAGCTCGTAAGCGACGGGCACGTAGACCTCGCCGTCACGTGGGCGGGGAACCCCATCTCCGCCGGTCTCAAGCAGAAAGTCGAAGTCGTCGTTCTGGGTGACGAAGAGGTTGTCGATCAGGCTCTCCGACAGGTCGCCGGTCTCTCCTGTCGCGGGCCGCTGCCACCCGATCGCCTGTCCGTCGAAGCCGATCATCTCTTCGATCAGCCAGGCGTCGATTTCCGGGTGCTCGGCTGCGAACGACTCCAACGCACCCTCGTCGAAGTCCCCCTGGTGCATCTGCAGGAAGTGCGGCGGCTTGGCCGTGGCGAACATGCGATCCACGGACCCCGAGACCCGTTCGAGCACCATGGCCCCGCTGGCCATGAGGAACGCGCTGAGCATCATCACGACGAGCAGCGCGATGGCGACGCCGCGGTTCCGTCGCAGGTCGTTGCGCAGATACCTGAGCACGATAGACGAAGTCACAAGCGGCCTCCGGTTTCTTGCGCGGGGCTGTACTGCCCGGCGTTTCCCGCGCTGGAACTGTCCGCCCCCGCGCTGTCTTGAACCGCGCGGCGCAGCTCGGACTCGATGGACCGCACACTGCGGGCGCGGGGAATGACCAGTGCGAGGACGACGAGCAGGAGCCCGACGACTCCGAACAGCAGGCCGATGCCTCGCGACGGGCCTGTGCCGATGATCTGCCCGATGCTCGATGCGAGGGGGCCATCAGGGACGAGCAGAGGGTTGAACACAGTGTCCGCGAGCACCCCCGAGAGCGCGTAGGCGACGACGTAGCCGAGCTGGGAGATGAATCCGATAAGCCCCCACACTCTGCCCTGAATATTGTTCGGGATCGCCGACCGGGCGAGCACTTCCATGCTGGTGTTCAGCGGCGGCAGGGTGAGGAAGAAAACGAAGGCGAACGTGCCGATGAGGAACACATTCGTCGTCGCCCCCATCAACGCCACCACGATGCCACCGACAGCGAGGAAGGCCGACATGCTGCGGAGATGGTGGCTGCCCATCCCGATGATGCCAATTGCGAGGCTCGCGATCACTATGCCGACGGCTGCGATCGAGCGCACCACGCCGAGTGTCTCTTCGCTGGTGAGGTCAAGCATCATCGGGGTCAAAAGGGTTTGCAGAAACCCCATGCAGAACGTAATGAGCGTGACCAGCAGCACGAGCACGGTGATACCGCGGTTCTCCGAAAGGAAGCGCAACCCGGCGCGGAGGTCTGTCCATACCCCCGGAACTGCTGCGGTTCGATGCGGTTGTCCTGCCCCTCTGATGAGGAGCATGAGGGCGGTGGCGACCGCGGTGAGCGCAAGATCCACGGCCACCACGTTCGTCACGTCAAAACGCGCCATGAGTAGACCAGCCAGGGCAGGAGAGACGACGAGCTGCGCAGCGGACGCAAGTTGCACGAACCCACCGGCTCGCGCGTACTGTGCCGGGGAAAGTAGATCGGTCACGATCGCGCGGTATGCGGGATCGAGCACCGAAGCCGACACCGAACTCAGGACGAGGCAGAGGCAGATGAGCGGGAGATTTCCTCCCGAGAAGTGCAGCGTGACGAGCACGAACGCGAGACTTGCCGCCGAGAGCGCGTTACTCAGCGCCATGAGCTTTTTCCGGTCGAAGCGATCCGCGAGCACACCCGCGAACGGCGCGAGCACGACCGCAGGTAGGAATCCCACGAGGGTCACGAGCGCGACTGAGGTACTTAAGCCCGTCTGCTGGTAGGCGTAGATGGTCAAAGCGAACGGTGTCAGCCCGTTCCCGGTCTTAGCGATCAGCTGCGCGACCCAGATGAGTGCGAACTGCCACCCACCGTGCCGCGGCGCGATCCGTGCTTCCTCCCGCCGATCAGGGGCCGGTACCATCACTCTCCCGCGCCTTCCCCGTGCGCCAGCGTGTCGGCACCCTGCCAGCCGCCCACGAACGCGCGGAGCGCCCGGTCGTACTGGCGGTGCGGATCGTACTGCCAACCGCTGTTGAAGACCGCAGCGAGATGCGGGAAATGGGCCGGTGAAACCTGCTGGTTGCTTTCTGGATCTGCGTCACCGCCGACGGGATCCCCGGCCTCGGCGAGCACATGACCGACGGTGTAGTTCACCAAAGCGTTGAGCAGGTCGGCTGTCTCGGCATCGGCACTCATTCCCGCAGAGACAAGAGACGCGAGCAGCCGCTCCATCAGCGCAAACAGTTCCGGGCCCGTGGCAGGGCGGGTGCCCACGATGACGATGGCTCGGGGATGGGCGAGCAGGGATTCGCGCAAGGCGTGCATGACACGCACCAGATGCTCTCGCCACCCGGTATCGCCGCCCTGCGGATCAGGGGCCTGGACGCCGTGCCAGATAACCTCCATCAGACCGTCGAGCACCGCAGCCTTACCCGGAAAATGGCGGTAGAGCATCATCGGGTCGGTGCCGAGCTCCGTACCCAGGCGTCGCATCGTGAGGCCGTTGATACCGTGCTCGTCAACGATGCCCAATGCTGTTTCGAGGATAAAATCGCGCGTGAGCGCAGGACGCTTATCGGTACCCCGTACGTTCATCCGAGTCTTCCCTTCAGTGCATGTGAACCTCACCATGCACCTTCAGCCGCACAGTATCTACGCTGTAGACTACACCATAGATGAGCGGCCAGACGGAAGCGACCAGGGTGCAAGAGACGTCAATGACGGCCTGACTGGCTTCGGCCACTCGGCGCTAGCGAAGCCCCGATCCGCGTTTCTTTGCCGAGGTTGGAGAGAGCGTCGGTGACGCTCAGAGGGACATCAACCATGAGGCGAACGATCGCGATGTGAGGCCCATCGAGCAGAGTGCTGACATGTGAGTGCAGCATCCAGCGCAAGGCAACCTCCAACGCTGCTATCGCGTCTTAGCCCACACCGTTCCCCTGTGAACCCCGAACTGACGCGCGATCGCCTTCACGCTGACGCCTTGCTCGCGGGCCGTTCGCATAGCGTCCACTTCCTTCTCCGTCAGCCGTGTTCGAGGTCGTTTCTTTGGTTCCGCCGACGCCCCGATCAGAGCGTCATCTGCCTCGCCCTCGGAGTCGGTATCGTCGCAAGACCCTTGATTCCACGCGGAAACAAGCTTCTGAACCCGTGGTCGTCTGTTCCCCCAGCGCTCAATTGCTTCCACTCTGTGATCTCTCAGGAGATCAGCGACAACCCGGACCCTTATTTGGGGTCCGGGTTTTTTGCTGTCCGGG
>NZ_BAAAQA010000008.1:112329-122187 GCF_039531425.1 Kocuria atrinae | reverse complement strand
ATCATGGGCCAACCCATCACACAACACCCCTGTCACTAGAAGCGTTGCAACCACCCTCTGAACCCGCGCCGTTTTTCTGGCCGTACCGTCGACCAGTTTGCAGTGGGGCTCGGGTCGCTGGTTCTAGCGTCGAGCCGACTGCACGGTGCCGCGAACTCCACATCGGGCAGCTGTCGTTTCTATCGGCCGGACGGATTCCTACTCTCCGAGATATGAAGAAACTCGGTAAACCCTTGGCGCTAGGACCGCGGCCACTCGTGAGGTCCACCGCGGAGCTGGGTAGTCGGGCTCGAGATCTTGAGAGGCGCCCGGGCACTCACAAATTGGTTCGGGGTATGTGGGTTTGCTCGGAAGCTCCGCCGGAGCCAGTCCAAGGGTCCCTGCTGTTGCACGACCACTATTCGAAGAATGGCGTGGGCCTGAGTATCACCGGCATTCATGCGCTGGAGTTGTTCACCCTGCCGGTCGGATACACCAAACGATGGGTCAGCGACTTCTTGAACGACCCAGCACCCCCGCGGGCACGCGAACTGAGGCAGGCCTTCGAAACTCCACACCTTGCGTGGTCTGAATCCCGCCCCGCGGTACGTGAGCAGGGAATGAGATTAACCAAGTCCCATGGGCTGAAAACCTATGCGGGTCCCTGGGGTACGCGACTGGCCCATCCAGTCGAAGCTCTGGTGGTAGCAGCACCCTACCTTTCTCAATGGCGGCTGACTGCCTGTCTGGATGCGCTGATGTCTGGAGCATTGCAGATTTCAGAGTTCACCCCTCAACCCGCAATGACCAACGAGGAAATCACGGCAGCTGTTTCACGCCTGCCAGCGCGGAACCCAGCCGTCATCGCGGTGAAGCGGGCACTGAGTAACGCGGCAGATCGGGTGTGCTCACCCATGGAAACGTTGGTGCGCCGGATGGTTGCGACTCAGGGCTTCTCGGAGCCGTCCTTGAACCATCCAGTGATGATCGAAGGGGAGCTCGCCTACCCAGATCTTTCCTGGCCCGAACTGCGAGTGGGCCTCGAATACAACGGGGAGATCCACCTGCTGGATCGTCGCACCTACGGCACCGAGATGAATCGCATCCGCACGTTCCAAGATCACGGCTGGGACCTCAACATCTTGGTGCTGGACGACCTCGAAGACCCTGCTCTCCGTTGGAAGTGGATGCAGTGGTTGGCTGAAAAGCTCAATCGCGGCTCCCAACGCGCAAGCTGATCAACGTTAGAACCATGACTTTCAGCCCCGCGTAATTTCCTCGACGTTAGCGCCCTGGAATCGGACTTCTTGGGTCGTAGCGTCGATCAAATTGCATACGGGTGGAAAGCAGTGGTCAAAACGTCAACCAGGATGCGCCAGCGGCCAGTGGGTACTCCCGTCGTGGTCGCACAGTCGATCAGAATGCGGCCGACCTCAGGAATACTCACCTACAGCCCCAACAGCGACCTCGCGTGGTCGTTGAGGAGCAGGCCGTTGGGGTCCAGTTCGGAGCGGATTTTCAAGAAGTCGCCCCAGTGCGAGTACATGGGTTTGAGCGTTTCGGCCGTTTGAGTGTGAATGGCTCCCCAGTGGGGGCGGCCGCCGTGTTCCAGGAAGATCTGTTCGGCAGCACGGAAGAACTCTTCATAGGGGCGCTTGCCGTACTGGCGGAGACTGATCCAGCCGGTGTATCGCCCCGCGGAGGGGGAGAGGTAGCCCTGTTCCGGGGGCGAGCATCGCACCAGAACCGGGAACGACAAGGTATAACCTTCGCGGTCCACCAGTTCTTTCAGGGCCCGGAACGCCGCGGCGGTGTTCTCCAGCGGCAACGCGTACTCGGTGGACACGAAGCGCACCGCGCGTGGGGCGGTGAACACACGGTAGGACACGTCCGTGTAGCGCCGGGAGCTCTTGGACATGGATTCCAACTTGTTCAGGCCGGGCACGGTTTTTGGTGCCACGGAGGCCAAGCGGCCCAGGCCGGAGGTCAGGGAGGTGCGCAGAACGGCGTCGTCGGCTCGGCGGAGGACACGCGAAATGGGTGAGGCCGGGCGGGTGTAGGTGTCCGGGAGGCGGTGAAGGCGGCTGAGAATGCGAGTGTGCACGGTGGAGCGGCCGGGCATCCAGAAGAATTCGAAGTGGTCCGCGCCGGACATGCGCTCGGGCAGCGAATCAACGAGCCTGTCGAGCGGTTCCCGGAACTCGGCGCAGTGCAGTCGGAAGGCGCTCACGCACTGAATGGTGACGGACACGATGACACCCAGCACACCCAAGTGCACGCGGGCGGCTCGCAGGATCTTGGGGTGAGAGGTCTCGGAGCATGTGATGAGCTCACCGGAGGGGGTGGCGATGGTGATCTCGATGATCTGCTCGGACAGCGAGGGCTGCCCCAGGCCGGTGCCGTGGGTGCCCGTCGCGATGGCGCCGGCAATGGTCTGACCCGTGAAGTCCGGCATGTTCGCCAAGGCCAGACCGTTCTCCTCGAGGATGTGGGAGATCTGTTGGATGGTCGTGCCGCCGAAGAATGTGGCTTGTTGCTTCTCCGTGTCGATCGAGCTGAGGCCGGTGAGTGCGGTCGCGTCCAGGAGTACGTCCGAGGTGGGAACCAGCGGGGAGAAACTCTGTCCGGAACCGGCCGGGCGCACTCGAAGACCTTGTGCGGCGGCATCGCGCAGGACCTGTTCGACCTGGTCCGTGTTCTCGGGCCGCACGATCGCCGCGGGTTGTACGGTGAGGTTCTTGCCCCACGAACGCCATGTGTCCTGGCTGACCTTGGCGGTCAAGGCTGACGACTCTGCGGGTTCGTCTGGTGTTGCAGACTGCTCGTTCACGGTTCGTATCCTTCCTCAGGATCTTTCCCGGGACCGCGGTTCGGGGTCTTCCCCGTGACACTGATCCAGGTGCTTTCCTTAGGACCATCCTCCGGACCCACCCCATCATCTCACCACGGCCTGGAAAGCAGGCCGCGATCTCCACATGAGCCGGTTTCACCCCCATCCGCAAGGACTGAGGACTACGCTTGAAGTAACGGATCGGCGAGAGGAAGGCACGCCATGACCCTGAACGGCCGAGAAATTGTCGTGGGTGTGGACGGCACGGACCAGAGCCTGGGAGCCCTGCGTTGGGCCGCCCGCGAAGCGAAGCGCCGTGGTGCCCCACTGCACCTGGTGAGTGCCTACTCCGTGCCGGTCTACGCGGGTTCCACTTTTGACGTTGGGTATGCCGCGTTCGACCAGGCCGCCCTGGACAACGCCGTCAGGGAGCTCGTGCGCGAGGCCGCCCAGCACGTGCAGAACCTCGATGTGGAGGTGCGTTCCACGGTCGAAACCGGTGACCCGTCGGGTGTGCTCCTGGAGCTGAGCAAGTCCGCGCAGCTGTTGGTTCTGGGTTCCCGCGGGCGGGGCGGTCTGCTAGGGCGTCTGTTGGGTTCGGTCTCAACTGCCGTTCCGGCCCACTCGCACTGCCCCGTGGGCATCATTCCGCTGCCGTGGGCGCGTGAACACCAGCTGGAGCGGGACATCAATCAGGCCAAGGCATTCGTCGACGGCGTGGCGGTGGGTTCGGACGGTTCCGAGCATTCCGGTGTGGCCATGCTGCGGGCGGCGGAGGAAGCGCAGTTGTTCGGCGTGCCACTGACCGTGGTGTGCGCCGTGCCGCCCATGGCGGGTGCGGCGTCCTGGATGCCCACTCCCGTGGACTTCGAGAATATCTACCAAGAGATCGCGGATGCCCTCAACGCATCTGTGCGCTGGTTGCGCGGACACTTCCCGGATCTGGAGATCAACGCTGAACTGCTGGACGGGTCACCGATCGACGTTTTGGTGGAGCAGTCCAAGCAGAACCGAATGGTGGTCATGGGTACTCGTGGTCGCGGCGGATTCGCCGGAATGCTGCTGGGTTCCACCTCCCAGGGAGTCATTCACAACAGCGCCGGACCGCTCATGATCATCCAGGGTTTCGAGGACGAACGACTGGCTGATC
Organism: Kocuria atrinae; assembly: GCF_039531425.1. Lineage (NCBI taxonomy): Bacteria > Bacillati > Actinomycetota > Actinomycetes > Micrococcales > Micrococcaceae > Kocuria > Kocuria atrinae. The sequence continues at coordinate 118,228 of NZ_BAAAQA010000008.1, read as the reverse complement.
GGCCCGAGGTCACCCTGTGATACTCGGGTTTGTGCAACCGGGGTGTTTACCTCTAAGCTACTGAAGGTCCATCGTCCACTGATGCGCAAGCGGAAGTCGGGCGACGTTCTGGCCCCCATCGTCTAGCGGCCTAGGACACCGCCCTTTCACGGCGGCGGCACGGGTTCGAATCCCGTTGGGGGTACGTTTTCTCGCGAGAGAATCTGATGCGGTGAACGATTTGCTAAGGCAGTGAGTTCTACTGGTAAGATATCCACTCGTTGGAAACAACTAAGGCCCTGTAGCGCAGTTGGTTAGCGCGCCGCCCTGTCACGGCGGAGGTCGCGGGTTCAAGTCCCGTCAGGGTCGCTCAGACGGCGATGAAAAGGAAACTTTTCGCGCCGTCGCGGCATATCCCAGGCGATATGCCTGGCTCTGTAGCTCAGTTGGTAGAGCGTACGACTGAAAATCGTAAGGTCACCGGATCGACGCCGGTCGGAGCCACTGAACCCTCGCGTGGCTTCTACACGCGGGGGTTCTTCCCATTTCTGGACCCGTTTCTCGCCGCCAACGTCCCGCTCGGTCGCTTCACCCCGGACGATGACGCCGCTCCGCCGCCCTCACGCCACATCTCACCTAATGCCGAGCAGCCTTCCACCGTTTATACGCCCACACGGTCATGACCAGCACCACGATCCACGAGAGCACCACCACGGTGCCGTGGAAAATCGTGGGGTCCGCGACGAACGCCCCCAACGCCACGAGTGAGACCTGCCCGGGGATCACCGCAATCACGCTGGCCCCCAGGAAGTCACGCTGCGTGATGCCAAATGCCCCGCTGCCGTAGTTGACCGGCCAATAGGGGATGCCGGGAACGAGGCGCAGTGTGCACACGGCCTCAAATCCAGCTCCGTCCAAGCGGCTCTCGATTTTCTCGCTGTACTTGCCGAGCACCTTGCGGACGGCGTCGGTGCCCAACGAGCGGGCCAACCAATATGCACCCCAGGATCCGATCAACACTCCGATCACGGAAAACAGGCTGCCCAGCACCACTCCGAAGATCAACCCGCCGGCCACGGCCATGATGGTCACGGGAATGGGTGTCAGGGCGACCACGGCGTAGAGGCCGATGAACACCAGCCAACTCACCCAGCCGAAACCCTCGATCCGAGCCTGCATTTGATCGGCCGGTGGTAGTTGCACGTTGAAGAACAACCACAGCATGACGATCAGAACCACGATGAGGACGGCGTTGCGAGCGAAGGATCCCCAATTGATCCCGGAACCCTGATCGGAGCTTGCCGCCGTACTCGATGAATGCGGCTTTGGGGTTGCGGGCGAGTCCTTGGACGGATTCCCGGACGGTTCGCGGGGCGTATCGCCGGAGGGATCTGGAACTACTGGCTCGTGACTCACACGCTTCAGACTAGAGCACCGCCGTGTTAGTCCAGCGCGTCGATAGTGTCCCAGAAGCACTTGCGCAGGTGCTTCCGCACGGGTTGCAGGTCGGTGTCCGATTCCCCGATGCGTGCGGCGCAGTCTCGCAGAAGGGTGGAATCGATCTCCGTGGGCAGGATCGGCCGCTCTTCCAGAACGGACTGCACTTCGGCTAACGGAGTGGTCTGGTACCAGTTGCGGGCCAGGCTCTCGGCGACCTCCTCCGCCACGGCGAATAAGTGGGTGAGGTCCACTTCAGGTTCCTTGACCGTGATGAACGTGGCCTTCTTACTGGCCAGGGTTGCCGGTGTGACCTTCGAGGGTCCCGGACCCGGTGTGGGCCCGGCGGACGGTGCGGCTGCAGAATGAGCGGCGGGGTGCGATTCCTCATCGGTTCCCGGGTCCGATCCCGGAACCACCGCCCGCGTGGCCGGGGTGAAGGTCGAGTGAATGAGCTCCTGCGGGAGCACGATAATGCGGTCCACCTTGTATGCCAGGTGCTCCGCCACGGACTTGATGCCCAGGTAACGGTTTTTGTCCTCCAGCGCCAGCAGCACCACCTTCATGCCCAGGTCCTGGGCGGCCTCCACGGCTTCGGCCAGATCGTCGTCGCCGCTGAGGAGGTAGGCGACCTTGGCGGAACCGTTGCGGGCCACCTCGACCAGGTCCAGACCCAGGCGCAGGTCCACGCCCTTCTGCTGCCCGTTCACGCCGATGCGCCCCAGTCGGACCTTGACGTCGTCGAGCAGGGAGATCTTCTTGTGCCAGTCGCTGAACACACCGTCCCGGGACGCGTCGTACCAATAGATACGCAGGGGATCCAGATGGCAATTCTCGCGGGTGATGTCAACGATCCCCGAGATGAGCTGCTCGGCATCCACCCGGGTGGCGGCGCGAAGAGATGTTCCGGTCACGGTGGAACTACCGGCGGACAGTAAAAAGCCCGCGTCGATGAAAATGACGCTCTGGTCATGAAACATGGTTCAGACCCAGTCCTTTCGGGGATCAATCGAAAGCGGTGCAGGGTCCCTTGATCATAGATCGCCCATGTTGAGCAACGCCTGAACCGGGTTTTCGCCCAATGTTGCGCAGTGTGACTTTTCTCTTGGGTTGCCTCCCGGCCCGCGCGTAGCGTTTAACGCAATCCGACAACCAACGAGAGGAATCTCCATGTCACTCCAGCTTTTCGAAGTAGTTCCCACCAACGCCACCCGCGAGGGTGCTCAGTCCGTGATCGAGGCGATCGCTTCCGCGGCCGAGCAGAACGGCGCTCAGGTCCTCGAATCCCAGGTCACTGAGGGCCAGGGTCGTGTGTTCACCGTGGTCGAGCTCGACGGCGATGACACCACCGCCCTGGACCAGGCCATCCGCAGCGGCGTGGCCGATCAGTCCACCGAGGTCACCGGCCCGGATCAGGTTCGCCTGGTCGGCGCGGACATCGAGGACATCCGCAAGGCCAAGCCCTCCGCCGAGTACCTGGTCGAGTGGGACATCCCCGCCGAGATCGACATGGAAACCTACCTGGGCCGCAAGAAGGCCAACGCCCCCAAGTACGCCGAGGTCCCCGAGGTCAGCTTCCTGCGCACCTACGTCCGCGAGGACACCGTGAAGTGCCTGTGCTTCTACAACGCTCCCGATGAGGACGCCGTGGTGCGCGCTCGCGAGGCCGTCACCACCCCCATCGATCGACTGCACCACCTGGCAGGCAAGTAATGCCCGTTCCTTCAACCGTTCAGCAACCGGTCGCGGATTCCTTGCTGGCCAACGTTGCCGAACGCGCCGCGAGTATCGACCGGGGTGACGTCCAGACCGACGTCGCTCTGGCCGAGTTCGGGCAAAATGGTGCCTTCGACGTCGCGGCCCAGGGCGACGTCGCCGGGGTCACCGCGCTGCTCGAGACGCTGGCTCGCGAGTGTTTTTCCACCGCGTTCAGCAGCTGGGGTCACAGCATGACCATGCTGTTCCACCGCGCGGGCGGGTTCGAGGTTCCGGAGGAATTAATCAACGGTTCCGTGGCTGGCGTTTCCGCCATGGCACCCGCGTTCAAGTGGGCGTCCGAGCTGGGTGACATCCCCGTGGAGGCCGCAGCAGATGGCGATTCGGTGGTGCTCAACGGCAAAATCGTGTGGGCTTCCAACCTGTTCCCGAACGCCATCGTCATGATGCCGGTGCAATTCGAGGACGGCACCCAGACCATCGCCCGCGTGCGGGTCGGGGCCGAAGGCCTCTCCGTGAAGCCCTCGGCTCCACTCATGGCGCTCAACGGCACCGCGAGCGGTTCCCTGGCCCTGAACAACGTGCGGATTCCCGCCAGCGACGTCACCGGTGTACCGCTCAAGGAGTTCCTGGCCAAGGTCCGCCCCGGTTTCCTGCTGGCGCAGACCGCGTTCTGTATTGGTTTGGGCGCGCGCAGCCTGGACGAGGCGGCGTCGTCGGTGGAAAAGCCCGGCCCCAACTCCCTGTTCCGCGACCGACTGGATGCCCTGCGCGAGACCGAGCAGAGCTTGCGCAATGAGCACGCGTCGCTGTTGGAGAAGGTCACCTCGCCGGTGCGCCTGCTGCAGCTGAGGCTCGACGCCGCTCATTTCGTGAGTGCCGCGACCAAGCTCGAGGCCACACTTGCCGGCGGACGCGGCTACCTCGCAGACACGGACACGACCCGGCGCGTGCGCGAGGCGGCGTTCCTGCCGGTGCAGTCGCCCACCGAGGGGCACCTCCTGTGGGAGATTCAGCGCCAGAGCGCCTGACGCATACTCACCGAAGAGCCCCGAGCACTGTGTGCCCGGGGCTTTTCACTGCGCCGTAACGCAATGACGGGAGCGGCAGGGGCTGTGTTGATCGGGACGTAGGACACATCAGTCTCATAAACTGAGATTCTCAAACATCAGCTGGGGACACTCCTTCGGGGCGCTCTTGACCCTCGCTATGTGACCTGCGACCGTTTTCGATCCCCGATCACTAGAGGTGGTTCCCGTGTCTCCAGAGGCCGTTGGTTTTTCGTTCCTGATCCTGGGGGTGGCGCTGCTCCTGGGTAAGTTCGTGCGCGTGAAAGTTGGCTGGGTCCAGAGCCTGTTCCTGCCGAGTTCCATCATTGGCGGCGCGATCCTGTTGCTCCTGGGCCCGCAGGTTCTCGGCCGCTTCAACGGCCCGTGGGGTGAGAGCGGACTCTTCACCGAGGGCATGGTCGAGACCTGGGGAGTGCTGCCCGGTCTGCTCATCAGCGTCATCTTCGCGACCATGTTCTTGGGCCAGGACCTTCCCTCGCCCAAGCGCGCGGCCAAGCTCGTGGGACCGCAGCTGTCGCTGGGCGTGGCCTTCGGCTCGGGTCAGTACGTGATCGGTCTGCTGCTCGCCGCCCTGATTCTGGTGCCCGTCTTCGCTGCGGCTCCCATGACCGGTGCGTTGATCGAGATCGGCTTCGAGGGCGGTCACGGAACCGCTGCCGGTATGCGCCCCGTCATGGAAGAACTGGGCTTCGGTGAAGGCGCGGACCTGGCCGTGGGCCTGGCGACCGTGGGCATCGTGGGCGGCATCATCATCGGTATTGGCCTGATCAACTGGGGTGTGCGCACCGGTAAGACCGAAGTCCTCAAGGGCGACGTCAAGATGTCCGTGGCCGAGCAGAAGGGTCTGTTCCGCAGCGACGAGTACTACTCCGCAGGCACCATGACCAGCCGCCCGTCCTCCGTGGAACCGTTCTCCCTGCACATGGCGATCGTGGCCGTGGCCATCCTGATCGGTTGGTGCATTCTGGAGGGGCTGCGCTGGATCGAGCAGCAGACCTACGCCAGCGTGATGTTGGATGACACCACCCCGCTGGAGATCTTCGCCTACGTTCCCTTGTTCCCCATGGCGCTGTTGGGCGGTGTGATCTTCCAGCTGGTGGCCAAGAAGTTCGGGTTCGACCGCTACATCGACGCCCAGGTGATGCTCCGTATCCAGGGCCTCGCGCTGGACTTCCTGATCGTCTCCGCCATCGCGACGCTGTCCCTGCAAGCGGTGGGCGACAACCTGGCGGCCTTCGCAATCCTGGCGGTGGCCGGCATCGCGTTCAATGTGGGTATCTTCATGTGGTTGGCACCCCGCATCATCGGCCGTTACTGGTTCGAGCGCGGCATCGGTGACTTCGGTCAGTCCATGGGCGTGACCGCCACCGGCCTGATCCTCATGCGCGTGGTGGACCCGGAGGCCGAGACTCCGGCATTCGAGGCCTTCGGTTATAAGCAGCTGGTCTTCGAGCCATTCTTCGGCGGTGGCCTGGTCACCGCGCTGGCGGTGCCCATCATCTTCCTGACGGGCGTGTGGCCACTGTTCTTCGTAATGCTCGCGGTGTTCATCATTGCCGTGCTCACGGGTCTGTTCTACTTCCGCCCCAGGGAGATGAAGGACCGCGAGGAACACACCCAGCAGATGGAGCAGCAGAAGCAAGCGGAAGCCTGATCGCTTCCACAGCCTGATGGCAGTCACCGGCGGCCCTGAACGC
>NZ_BAAAQA010000008.1:57995-112305 GCF_039531425.1 Kocuria atrinae | reverse complement strand
CTAGTCTGATCCCATGACCGCTCTCACGGAGATCAAGGGAACAGGCGCACCGCTGCACCGGGCGCTGGCTGAACAGGGTATTACCGAGATCGAGCAACTGGCCGGAGCCGACTTCCAGGAACTCCTCGCACTGCACGGCGTGGGGTTGAAGGGGCTGAACCGACTCAACGACGCCCTGGGTGAGAAGGGGCTGGAACCGATGAGCGGCGTCGTCGCCCCCAAGCCCACCAACCGAACCGTGAAAGCGGACGTGAAGACCAAGCCCACCGGGCAGTCTGCGGAGGAATGGATCGACTCCTTGCCCTGGCCGCGGCGCGTGGAACAGGGCAAGGAACTACTTGAGATCTTCAGAGAGGTCACCGGTGCCGAGCCCGTGATGTGGGGCGAGTCCATCGTGGGGTACGGCCACTACCATTACCGCTACGAAACCGGCCGCGAAGGCGATACCGCCCAGGTAGCGTTCTCGCCCCGCAAGGCCGCCATCTCGCTCTACGGACTGCAGAGCGGCGACGGCGCCGAGGAACTACTCGACCGCCTCGGACCGCACCGGCGCAGTGTGAGCTGCGTGTACGTCACCAAATTGGACCAGGTGGATCACGACGTGCTGCGCGAGTTGATCGCACGCGCATGGGTCTCGGACTCGGCCTGCTGAAAGTCGCGATTTTCACGGGCTCAGTGCAAGGGTAGGACGCGGAAAATCCCCAGCCGTTACGGAGGTTGGCCGCCTAAATTGTAGGCGTATCGATCACCGTGCACGCCCCCAGTCCTCGGCCGGATGGGCTGCACCTCACGTGCGGACGGCGGGTGAACCCATGAGCTTGAAACGAGTTACCACGGCAGTGGCGGCCTCGGGTCTGCTGATCGCTCTGACCGGCTGTTCTTCCAGCGCGGAGGAACCGTTCACGTTCGAGGCGCCGAGCGAAATCCCCCAGGCGAACGGCGGCTCCGAAGCGCCGGTGGGCACGGGACGCACGGCCAGCACCGGAACCTGCCTGGACGTGGTCGAGGTCTACACCGGACTGGTGGTGCTTCCCATGACCACTGACCGTTCCACGGACGCCACCCCCGAGGCCGGTCAGGACCCTTCATCTATCACTGAGGCCACCGACTCCCTCGAATCACATCGCGACCGGTTGCCCGAGCCCGTGCTTCCTGCCTTCGACGACGCCGTGAACCTCCTTCACAACGCCGGCAACACGTTGCAGCCGCAAGAAGCCGCTCAGATCCAACGCGCGCTTCAGCCTGTGCAGGACTGGATTTCGACCCAGTGTTCGGCGGCGCTGCCGGAGAACTGACCTCAGCCGATTGAGCTCGGGCACGCTGCATCTCGACCTTTGGCCGCGGGGTACAACGCGGCGTGAATTCGCAACGTTGGTGCCGGGGCCGCACTTGTTCTGCGCGGCCCCGGACATCTGCGTTCTAGAGCTTGATCCACACCGCGTGATCCATGGCGAGCTTCCCGGCCATCACGGCGCTCTGGCCGCTGGCGAGCAACAGTTCGCCGCTGCTCAGCTCGGGGATCTCCACGGGCTCATCTCCCGCGTTGGCAGCTACCAGGACCTTGTCGCCTGACTCCGTGGTGAGGCGATAGGCCAGGATCTGCGAATCCTGCTCACTCATGGAATCCCACTCGAATTCGGCACGGCCCAGCGCCAGCTCGTTCCTGATCCGCAGCGCGTTCTTGTACAGGCTCAACACCGACTGCGGATTACCCAGCTGGTGGTCGACCGTGATGTCCTCGAAGGTTTCCGGCTGCGGCAACCACGGGTTCGGGCCGAAGCCCAGGCCGTTGCCCACGGGGGACCAAGGGAGGGGCACGCGAGCGCCGTCGCGCCCCAATTCTTGACCCTCGGTGCGGAAGAAGGTGGGGTCCTCGCGACTCTCGGCATCCAGGGTGGTGTGCTCCGGCAGGCCCAGCTCATCGCCCTGGTAGACGTAGGCCGAACCCGGGAGGGACAGTTCCACGAGCGCGGCGGCGCGGGCGCGGCGGAGGCCCAGAGCGGCGTCGGGCTGCTCGTCGTCAGCTCCAATGCCGTTCGGGTAAGCCGTGCGGGAACTCAAGCCGTAGCGGGAGGCATGCCGGACGGTGTCGTGGTTGGACAGCACCCAGGTCGACGGCGCACCCACCTCGCGGTTCACGCGCAGGGACTCGGTGATCGCGTTGCGCATCCGGTCGCGGTGCCAGCCGGCGATCAGGAAGTCGAAGTTGAACGCCTGCTGCGCCTCGTCCGAACGCACGTACAACGCCAGACGCTCGGCCGGGCCGATCCAGGCCTCCACCACGAGCATGCGCTCGCCGGGGTACTCGGCCAGCACCTTGTGCCAGTCGCGGTAGATCTCGTGCACGCCGTCCTGGTCGAAGTAGGGGCCGGTGTCCATGGTCTTCTCGGCATGGCCCTTTTCGTCCACGTCCGTGCCCTCGACCATGTGGACCTGTTCGTTCCAGTCGGGGAGGCCTTCCGCCTTGACCATGCCGTGAGCCACGTCCACGCGGAACCCGTCCACGCCGCGATCCAGCCAGAACCGGAGGACGCTGCGGAACTCTTCCCAGACCTCCGGGTTCTCCCAGTTCAGATCCGGCTGCGAGGAATCGAAGAGGTGCAGGTACCACTGACCGTCATCGATCCGCGACCACGCGGGGCCACCGAACAGAGACTTCCAGTTGTTCGGAGGAAGCTCACCGTTCTCACCCTTGCCCTCACGGAACATGTAGCGATCACGCTCGGCCGATCCCTTCGGGGAGGCCAGTGCCGCCTGGAACCATTCGTGGTCCTCGGAGGTGTGGTTGGGCACCAGGTCCACGATGATTTTCAGGCCCAGCTCGTGGGCTTCGTCCTTCATCCGGTCGAAGTCCTCGAGGGTGCCGAATCGTGGGTCAATGGTGCGGTAATCAGCCACGTCGTACCCGGCATCGTGCTGCGGGGACAAGTAGAACGGCGACAACCACACGGCATCCACGCCGAGCTGTTGGAGGTAGGGCAGTTTCTCGGTCACACCGCCCAGGTCACCCATTCCGTCTCCGTTGGAGTCCTTGAAGGAGCGCGGATACACCTGGTAGATCACGGCGTCCCGCCACCACTCGGTACCGGACTGTTGACGTGGGGTCACTGTTTCTTCAGACACCCTCCAACGTTAGTCAGCCTGCGGGGTGGAGGGGAAATCGTGAGTGCAGGAATGACATGGCTGCGATGGAGCTCGGCTGAGGGGACTGTGTAGTGGGATGGGCCTGCCACTGCCGGTGCCGGGGAAGCGGCAAGCTCAAGTGTGAGGTGAGGAAAATGCAGTCAAGAAGCCTTAGGGGAGGAAGATGCAGAAAACTTGCCTGATCTGAGCATTTCCCTCACACGAGACTGGAGGCCTGCACTTTCCTCACCTGGGACTCGCCTCCATCCCCCCTGTCTGATTCACCAGCAGCCACTTTTCGAGAGCCATGCAGCCAGCTGACTCGAGTTCTCCAGCTGACATGAGTCCTGTGGAGAACTCTTGGCCGCGGGATTGTGGATAACTTCCGGCTTGTCCGGGTCGTGTTCTTTAGAGTCCGAGCATGCTGTATCAACAGAAGCCGCTGAAGTTCGGGGAGCGCCCGGTGGTGCTCCGCACGGGCCAAACTGGCAAGCGCGCCTCGCAGCTGATGACCAAGCCCGGAGTTCAAAGAGTGACCAAAGGTGTCTGGGCAATGCATCCTGAGCCGCTCACCGCGGTGGAGCGATCACTGTTGTTACAACAGCATCTGGGTGCGCCGGGATCAACACTTGCCGTGACCGGTTTCAATGCCTTGGACCTTTTGAAGATACCCGTGGGCTATACCGACCACTGGGTGCATCAATCGCTGAAGATGCCACTTCCACGGATCATGCAAAACTTCTCGGTGGAACGACAAATGGTCCATTTGCGGTGGTCAGGTGCGCGCACTCAGACGGTTGCTGAGGGGATCAAGTTCTCAAAGTCGATGGGACTAAGCAGCTTTGAAGGCCCCTGGGGTAGCCGAGTTACACACCCCGTGGAAGCGCTGGTGGTCGTTGCCCCAAGGTTGTCGCACTGGCGCATCATCGCCTGTTTGGACGCGATGATGTCCTGGCAATTCATGATTCCAGGTACCGGTGTCACGGCTGAACTTCCGAGAACTGTGATCGAAGAGTGCCTGAGCCATCTGCCTCCGCATGCGTTGGCCGTCAATGCCGTGCGTAGAGGATTGCGAGAGGCCCAGGAGTCCTGCTTCTCGGCCATGGAAACTCTGACTCGCATGATCGCGCTCCACGAAGGCCTGCCCCCGCCTCAGCTCAACTATCCGGTAGAAGTCAACGGGCGAACGTTTTACCTGGATCTGGCGTGGCCGGAGTTCAAGATCGCAGTTGAATACAACGGCCGTGTCCACGCAGAAGAAGTGGATGATTACCGGGACGAGATGTATCGATTCGCGCTCATTAGGGATAGCGGATGGGATCTCACGCTGTTGGTCAAAGGGGATCTCAAGGAGCCCGACCGGAGACGAAAGTGGGTCGAGCGGGTGCGTCGGGCGACGTCGTCGGGGACCATCAGCCTCTGACGGACTGACGGACTGACGGACTGACGCCGAGGTCCACCGCCAGGATTGGTGTTCTGAGTCAGCGGCCAGCCTCGGGTGAGCACATGATCTGCTCACCCGAAAGCCAAACCTCTCCGGATACTGTCTCAAGTTAGGAAAATGCTCTAACGGGGGCCCAGGGGAGGGAACTGCAGAAAGTGGCTCACATCTGAGCACTTCCCTCACACCAGACTTGGCCGCTGCAGTTGACTCACATGAGACCACGTCGAACCCCGCTGAAGCGCCCCGTGGCCCACCTGCCCCTAGTTCGCCGCCTGCAAGTGCGCCAGCGGCGACCACCGTTGGAAGATCCGGCGTAAGGCGGCCGTGGCGGCACCCTGATCGTTTGAGCGGAGGAGTTCCAGTGCGTCGGCCATGTCGCGGGGGCTCTCGTCGGGCTGGATCCGGTCGGCCAGGGAACCGTAGTCCAGGCTCACGAGTGAGGCGGGGCTGAAGGTTCCGAGCCAGCGGCCCAACCGAGTCAGATCATCCGCGAATGCCTTGGCCTGCTGGGCTTCTTCGGACATCACGTCAGGGTCGGTACCGGCGGAAGCGAGTGCGGCGTCCTCCACGATCTGTGCCCCCTGAATGACTCGGCGGGCAGCGGTGTCGGCCGGAGCGACGAGCCGGTGCACTTCGTGGCCGGCGTGCACGGTGACCACCCGATCCTCCATAGTGAATCCCGCGAACCAGGCCAACGGAACAACGTACGCGGACTCCCGGGTATACAGCGGCTCGAACAGTTCCCCCGAAATCTCCCGAGCCGCGTCGCGCACCTGCTTCTCCGGGACCAGAAGCGGGAGGAGCTGAGCGCCGTCGTTGAGGGTGGCGTCAGAGAACAAACGAAGGGAACGGCGTAAGCGCTGCGGGGCGTGGAAGACGGGGAAGTCACCCACACCACCCACGAAACGGGATTCCGAACTGGGCGCCGTGGAGAAGGGGATGGTCCACAGGGGTTCGCGCGCCGGCGGCAGCGGGCTGTGGGACGTGTCCGCCAGGCGGGACAGCTGCTCGGTGAGCTCGTGGACCCCGCCCTCGAAAGGGTTGAGGGCGCGCGCGATGGCGGGGGCGTGCTCGGCGTCGAGCTCCTCCTGCGGCACATAAACGCGCAACGCAAACCGGATGGGAGGACCGATGATCCCCCGGAATGCCGTGCCCACATTCACCAAGGCCATGAGTCAGCCGATCTCGATAACCACGGGCGCATGGTCAGAGGCGCCCTTGCCCTTGCGCTCCTCGCGGTCGATCCACGCGTCCGTAACGCGATCGGCGAGGGCGGGGGAGCACAGCTGGAAGTCGATGCGCATGCCTTCCTTCTTGGGGAAGCGCAACTGCGTGTAATCCCAGTAGGTGTACACCCCGGGGCCCGGATGGCGGGGGCGGACCACGTCAACAAAACCGGCGTCGTCGATGAACGCATTGAACGCCGCGCGCTCGCCCTCTGACACGTGGGTCATGTTGTTGTCCCGGAAGAACTGGATGTCCCACACGTCATCGTCCTGCGGGGCAACATTCCAGTCACCCACCAGAGCGATCTGCGCCTCGGGATCATCCTTGACCCATTGCTTGGCGTGGTCCTTGAGCACGCGCAGCCACTCGAGTTTGTAGGGCATGTGCGGATCGTCCAGGCCGCGGCCGTTGGGAACGTACAGGGACCACACGCGCACGCCGCCGCAGGTCGCAGCCATGGCGCGGGCTTCCTGAATCGGCTCCTGCTTCCCCTTGCCGAACACGGGCTGGTCGGGGAACGTGCGTTCCACATCCTTGAGCCCCACCCGCGAGGCAATGGCCACACCGTTCCACTGGTTCAGGCCGAAATGGGCCACCTCGTAGCCGGCGAATTCGAACAGTTCCCACGGGAAGTTCTCGTCCTTGGCCTTGGTCTCCTGGATGGCCAAGACATCCACGTCCGAACGGTCCAGCCACGCTTCAATGCGATCGGCGCGGGCTCGGATGGAGTTGACGTTCCACGTGGCGATTCTCATGACACCACCGTAGCGAGCCGCGGGCCGTCGCGGGAAACCGGGGGCGCGATTACTGCTCGCCCAGCGCAGCGAGCGTTTGTAGGTGCTCGGGTTTCACGGTGACGACGTCGCTCGCATAGTCATCGTGTTTACGCACCCACAACTTCACGTACGGGCATACCGGCACGATGGCCAGCCCCTCGGCCACGGTTTCGCCCAGTGCCTGCTTGGTCAGCACAGCGGCAAGACCCTGTCCGCCGTACGTCTCATCCACCACGGTGTGGTAGAAAATCCGTTCCGCACGGTCGGCACCCTGATGAGTCGTGTAGTGGGATTCACCGATCACGGTGTCCCCGTCCAAGAGCTCGAAACGGCGGTGGTCCGGGTTGTCACGAACCGTGATGTTGTTCTGTTCCGTCATGGCTGGCTCCTCTATCCGTGGGCCGACTACTACTCGCTGCGCGTGGCACGTACCGGGTGGCCGGACAGGATGGAAATCCGGTTGAAGGTGTTGATCGCAATGGCTGACCACTGCAACGCGGAGAACTGATTGTCCCTCAGGGTTTCCCGAGCCGACGACAGATCCCGGTGCAGCGTGGAGTGGTCCAGCTCGGTGGTTGTTTCCGCAATGGCCAGGGCGGAACGTTCCAGCGGGCTGAACACCTGGGTCTCGCGCCACGCCGGCAACACTGCCAGCTGCTGATCGGTCACGCCGGCCTCGCGGGCCTGGCGCACGTGCATGTTCAAGCAGTACGCGCAGCCGTTGATCTGGGAGACCCTCACGTTGAGAAGCTCCGTGACTGAACGCGGGATCTCGGCATCCTCGTTGGCTGCGGCGACCTTGCGGGAGAACGCATTGATGGCTCGCCAGCTGCCGGGATCGGACTTGTCCAAGAAGAAGTGCTCGTGTGTGCTCACACCTGTCCCAACGTGTTGGGCAGTCGCAAAATTTCGGGCTGGGAAGTGCCTCACTTTTCGCGCTCTCTCCGCTTGTTCTCGGGCGCTCGCGCGTCTGGGCCAAGTAGGGTGATCGTATGAAGACCAGAGCTGCCGTAGCCCACCGCAAGGGACGATCTCTCCTGTTCAAGACGGGGGTGGTTGCCGCTGGCTCGTTGGCCGCGGCTCAGGCCACGGTGATCGGCTCTCTGGCCGGTCTGGACTGGTGGAAGCACCGCAACCGTAAGGTCCGCGATGCACCACGGCCGGGTACGTTCACGGCGCACGTCGAAGAGTCCGAGATCAATATCTACACCTCGGGCGACAGCGTTTACGACGACATGCTCGAAGCCATCAACGGAGCCCAAGAATCCATTCACATGGAGACGTTCATCTGGAAGAACGATGAAGTGGGTCAGCGGTTCCTGGACGCCCTCAACGCGGCAGCGGATCGTGGCGTGGATGTCTACGTAATTTATGACGGCTTCGCCAACCTGGTGATCCCCAACTCCTTCTATAAGTTCTCCGACAACGTCAACGTTTTCCGCATGCCCGTGGTGTGGCGTAAATGGTGGCGGGGGTTCTTGCGGTACAGCGGTTTCAACCACTCGAAGATTCTGGTGGTGGACGACCACATCGGCTTTGTCGGTGGTTACAACATTGGGTCCATGTATGCCAACCAGTGGCGTGACACCCACGTGCGTGAAATCGGTCCTGCCGTGTGGGGCCTGCGCAATTCCATCGCTCGAGTGTGGAACGAAGAGCGCGATCCGGATGACCAGATCGAGTGGATTCCCCCGCAGAACTGGGATCCGGAAGTGCGGGTGGCCGCGAACCTTCCGGTGCAACTCGTCTACCCGATCCGTCATCTGTATCTGAGCGCCATTGAGCGCGCCAAGGACCACATCTGGATCACCACGCCGTATTTCATCCCTGATCAGCAAATTTTGGAAGCGCTCACGGCTGCGTCCAAGCGGGGCGTGGACGTGAAGGTCATGGTTCCCAAGGATTCGAACCACATCCTGGCTGACTGGGTGTCCCGCGGTTTCTACGGCCAACTACTGGACGCGGGGGTGACCATCCTGTTGTATGCCGCGTCCATGATCCACGCCAAGACCGCAACCATCGACGGTGAATGGTCCACCGTGGGCACCGCCAACATCGACCGGCTGTCGCTGACGTTCAACTACGAGACCAACGTGGAAATCATCGACCCGGATTTCGCGGCGGAAATGGAGAAGGTCTTTGAAGCTGACTCCGAGCACTGCGAGGTCCTCAGCTCACCGCGCTGGCGTGACCGTCACCCCATGGCGCGGTTCGCTGAGACCATACTGATTCCGCTGCGCCCGATCCTCTAACCGGGATAGGAACGGGTCAGGTCTGCGCTAGGTGGCCTCGCAACGTGGTCGCTTGATACTCGGTGCGGTAGATACCGCGCCGTTGCAGTTCCGGGACCACGAGTTCCACAAAATCACGCAGTGAATGTGGTTGTTGCGGCGGCATCAGGTTGAAGCCGTCCGCGCCTCCGGTATTCAGCCACAGCTCCATCTGATCGGCAATGCTCGACGGCGTGCCCACCATGGTGTAATGCCCTCCTCCGGCAGCCAGCCGCCCCAGCAGTTGCCGGACCGTGGGCTGTTCCGCCTCGATGATGCGCAGAATGGTCCCGTAACGCCCTTGCGGGCCAGTGAACTCCTCGAGGGGAGGCAGCGGGGGCACGGGTTCGTCCAGCTCCCATTCCGAACAGTCCTGTTCCACGAACGTGCTCAATTGCGCCAGGGACTGCTCGACCGGGAGCAGCATGTCCACCGCCCGTTGTTTTTCGAGGGCCTGCTCGTGCGTCTCACCCACGTAGGTCACCAGGCCGGGCATGATGAGCACGCTCTGAGGATCCCGGCCCGCTTGTGCAATTCGCTGTTTCACATCCGAGTAGTACTCCTGTGCGGACGGTAGATCATAGGCGACCGCGTAAATCCCCTCGGCGTAGTCCGCGGCCAGTTCCCGCCCCGGCCCGGACGCCCCCGCCTGGAACAGCACCGGCTCACCCTGCGGGGAGCGGGGAACCGTGAGGGGCCCGTCCACCAGAAAGTGGTGACCGTCGTGATTCACCGGAGTGATTCGAGACGAGTCTGCGTACACCCCGTTCCGGTCCGGCCGCAGCGCATCCGAGTCCCAACTGGACCACAGCGAGCGGGCCACTGACACGAACTCCCGCGCACGCTCGTACCGCTCCGTCTTGGGCGGCATAGCGGTGTACCCGTGATTACGAGCCTCCGCATCGAACATGGATGTCACCACGTTCCAACCCACTCGACCGCCGGAGATGTGATCCAGCGAAGCCAGCATGCGTGCAGCGTGAAAGGGAGTGAAGAAGGTGGTGGAAACCGTGCACACCAGCCCAATGTGGGTTGTCGCCCGGGCCATGGCGGACAGAGCCGTCAACGGTTCCAGGAACCACCGAGGGCCGTCCTCCACGGAGCTGATGCTGTGGCCGTCCGCAAAGAACACGGCGTCGAACAAACCTCGTTCGGCTAATTGCGCGAGCTCCTCGTAATACGCGATGTCGCCCAGCCGTTCGACGGGTGAATCCGGTGCGCGCCATGCCGCCTGGTGATGACCCGCGCCGAACAGGAACGCGTTGAGGTGCAACTTCTTGCGCTGAGCAGCCATTCAGTCCATCACCAGTCCGCCGTCGACCACCAGGTTCTGGCCGGTCACCGAACGTGACCAGTCAGAGGCAAAGAACAGCGCGGAGTCGGCGAATTCTTCCGGCGCGGTGGCGCGGCCAAGGGGCGTTGAGGCGGCGATCAGATCGAACACGGCATCGGGGGTGGCCGAACTCGCATCGGTGGTTCGCAGCAGACCACCGGAGATCATGTTCACGGTAATCCCCTGCGGACCGAGTTCCTTGGCGGCCGTGCGGGTCAGCGACAACAGCGCAGCCTTGGCCGCGGTGTAGTCGTGGTACGGAACCACGGGGTTTTGGAACAGATTGGTGCCGATATTGATGATCCGGCCCATGCCGGCTTCGGCCATTCCGGGGGTCACCGCCCTGATCACGTTGAGGGCGCCACCCACCGCACCGTTGAGCTGCTGGTTGAAGTGCTCCCAGGTAATGGTGTCCAGGGCGGGGCGGTCATCCCCGTTGAAGCTGAAATCCACCAGGGCGTTGTTGACGGCCACCGTGACAGGCGCACCAAAATGCTCACTCGCCTTGGCCACCATGTCGGTGACCTGTTCGGCATCGGTAACATCCGCCTGCAGACCAATCACATGGTCTTCACCCAGCTCGGAGACAAGTTGATGGGCTCGTTCCTCGCTTTGGCGGTAGTTGATCACCACCCGAGCACCTTCGCGGACGAAGGCGCGAGTCAGGCACTCGCCCAAACCTCGTGCTCCGCCGGTGATGAGAACGATGTGCTCGTTGATCCGCATGCTCACTCCTGTGGCTCTACGGCGAGTGGATGCGTTAAAGCTCAGGGTTTACTCCCGGCTACGACATGACATCCCTTCGCCAGTGCTAACTGGACAGGTTCAACGGGTGTGAATCTCAGCCGGTCCTGCGCATCGTGTGATGCGTGTGGGAGCTCGGCACCCCGTGTCACTACTGTGTGAGTGTAGCCACACTCGGTGGGTAAAGCTAAAGCGCGCGCCACCAGTCATCCGCCGGGGTCACCGGTACGGTGCGCTTGTGTCGTGAACGCAGGAAGATCGTCTCCAGCCGCTCTGCGACGTCGTCGGTGATTTCTTTGCCCTCTAGATAATCGTCGATGTCGTTGTAGGTCAGACCCAGTTCGTCCTCGTCCGTGCGACCGGGGTTGTCGTCCAGCAGGTCTGCGGTGGGTGCCTTGGAGATCAGCGGTTCAGGCGATCCCAGGTATTCGAGCAGCTGCCGGTTCTGGCGTTTGTTCAGCCCACCCAGTGGCAGCAGATCCGCGCCGCCGTCGCCGAACTTGGTGAAGAAACCGGTCACCGATTCCGCGGCATGATCCGTTCCGATCACCAACAGATTGTTGTCCCCGCCGACGGCGTATTGGGCCGTCATGCGCACGCGCGCCTTGGTATTGCCTCGCGTGAAATCGGTCAGCTCCGATCCGGTGGCCGACTCGTAGGCCTCTTCGAAACCGCGCACGGCCGGAGCGACGTCGTAGGTAATGGTCTGGTCCGGGGCGATGAACGCGAGCGCGGCCTGCGCATCGGCCTCGTCGTGCTGCACCCCGTGCGGGAGACGCATCGCTACGAACTGGACGTCACTACCTTGAGCACGAAGCTTCTCCACGGCCAGTTGGGCGAGCTTGCCCGCGAGAGTGGAATCCACCCCGCCGCTGATACCCAGGACGAAGCCCTTGGTGTGAGTGGCCTCGAGGTAGTCGCACAGAAAATCGACCCTGCGTTCGACTTCCGCGGCGGGGTCGATCTGCGGTTTCACACCGAGTTCGGAAATGATCTGAGCCTGCAATTCGCGCATGCGGTCATGGTAGTACTCGCGTGTTTCCGCGGTGTGACATGTCTTCACACTCGGCTTTTCAAGGTTGACCCAAGGCCCACATGAGATGCTGGTCACATGAGCGAAAACACCGAATACGAGACCATTGTGGTGAGCCGTGACGGCCGCGTAGGCGTGATCACCCTGAACCGCCCCAAGGCTCTCAATGCCCTGAATGAGCAGACCATGAACGATGTGGTTGCTGCCGCTACCGAGCTCGATCGCGACCCGGACGTCGGCGCAATCGTCCTGACCGGTTCGGAAAAGGCGTTCGCCGCGGGCGCTGACATCAAGGAGATGGCCACTAAGTCCGCGGCCGAGATGTACCGCGTGGACTTCTTCTCGCCGTGGGATGCTTTCGCCCGCCTGCGCACCCCCAAGATTGCCGCCGTTGCCGGTTACGCCCTGGGCGGTGGCTGCGAGCTGGCCATGATGTGCGACCTGATCATCGCTGCGGACACCGCAAAATTCGGTCAGCCCGAGATCAATCTGGGCGTCATCCCCGGTATGGGCGGCACCCAGCGGCTCATCCGCGCCATCGGCAAGTCCAAGGCCATGGACATGATCCTCACCGCACGCCAGATGGACGCAGAGGAAGCCGAACGCTCCGGCCTGGTAGCTCGCGTGGTTCCTGCCGATCAGCTCCTGGACACCGCCAACGACGTCGCTCGCACCATTGCCGGGCTCTCCAAGCCCGTTGCTCAACACGCCGTCGAGTCCGTCAACGCGGCGTACGAGACCACCCTGCAGCAGGGTGTGCAGTACGAGCGCCGCGTATTCCACGGCTTGTTCTCCACCGCTGACCAGAAGGAAGGTATGGCCGCCTTCAGCGAGAAGCGCAAGGCCAACTTCACGCACGAGTAAAGCGTGAGCGAGGCGACCGAATGGCCTTGCCGGGCCGGTGAGCATTTGGTGAGAATCAACGACACGGTTGGAGCATGACCGACCGGCTCGCCGCAACTCATTCACCGGACTGCGGTCGCCAGATCCGCTTACCAGGACCCGTTCACTGAGGCACGTTCTTCGGGGAGGACATACTCCCGAAAAACCGTTGACCAGTGGACGGGTTTTGCGTTGCCGCGGCCCGCTTTCCGACGAAGCCGTGCGCTGGTACACGGTTTTTGGACGGTATGTGCCCTGCGGAGACCATGCGCCGATGAACGTTCCTTCCTCGTGCGGTTCGGACTCCACAGGCTATTGCGAACGTGCCAAAGATCCGCCGAAGTGCACAATGCTTTGCGTGGGACGCACATGAGGTCTGGCCGGTTGGTTGTCTGGGCTCATGCGAGTGGTGGATGTGTATCGGTTATCGAGACGGCTCAAGGAGTTGGCGGATGCTGCCGTGCCCGCCGAGGGGGATGGCCGACTCAAACCCGGGGAAATGGAGGTGATGAATTACCTCGCGGAGAACCCGGGTGAATCGGTCAGTGGGATTGCGCGGGGAACCCGGTTGTCCAAGAGTCTGGTGTCCAGGTACGTGAGGGAGCTCCATGGTGTGGGGCTCGTGAAGTATCAAACCGACTGCTTCGACGCGCGGTTCAGGATGATCGAGCTCTCGGAATCGGCGCGGAGGGAAATCCGGTTGCGGGCGGAAGTATCCGTCCAGTTTGCACTGTACGAACACGAACCGTGGCTGTCCTACAAACAACAACGGGACGCTCTTGACCTCATGAAGTCCTTGGCGGACATTCTTCGGTGAGTAGCTTGTCGACCAGGTTGATCCGAATTTACGGAATCTTTCGCTGACTAAGCCCGCAAATGCGGATAGGCTCGGCGCATGACTTTGTTGCGGGTGGCTGATGCGGCGCTGTTCTTGGGTGTCAGTGATGACACGGTGCGTCGGTGGATTGACCAAGGCACGCTCACGCGTCAACAGAATGCCTCCGGTCATGTGGTAGTGGATGGAGTCGAGCTGGCCAAGCTGGCCAAGCGCAATGCGATAAACCCCAGAGACCCCAATAGCGGTAAGGGGTCGGCGAGGAACCGGTTGGTCGGACTGGTGACCTCGGTAACGTCGGACACGGTGATGTCCCAAGTGGAGATGCAGTGCGGCCCTCACCGGATCGTCTCGCTGATGAGCACCGAAGCCGTCCGGGAGCTCAAGCTCGAACCGGGGTCGGTGGCTACCGCGGTGGTTAAAGCCACCACCGTCATCGTCGAATCCGGAGATTTCTCGTGAGGGCCCGGGCCAGGTTTGCCGTGCTGAGTGCCGCGGCCGCATTGATTCTCATGGCGTGTGGAACCGGCGAAGGCAGCGACGGGAGCTCGAGCGCGAGTGGGGGAGCGGCGTCGTCGGAGCAAGGAACGTTGACGGTGTATGCGGCGGCGTCGTTGACCGACAGCTTCGATCGGCTGGTTGAGGAGTTCGAGTCCCGGCACCCGGGCACAGACGTCATGGTGGATTACGGGGGATCGACCGGACTGGCGCAACGGTTGCAGGAGGGCGCGCGGGCGGATGTGTTTGCCTCGGCTGATGAGCGGATCATGGACCGGCTGACGGGTTCGGATCTGCCGACGGGTGAACCGGAGACTTTCGCGAGCAACACGCTCACTCTCGTTGTGCCGGACGGTAACCCGGCCGGCATTTCCGGGCTGAACGACCTTGGCAAAGAGGGTGTGAATTTCGTGCGGTGCTCGCCAGAAGTGCCGTGTGGTGCGGCCGCGGACGAGCTCGAAGAGTTGAACGGCGTGGAGCTGAACCCTGTGAGTTCGGAACACTCCGTGACCGATGTTTTGGGGAAGGTCACGTCGGGGCAGGCGGATGCTGGGCTCGTGTACGCCACCGATGCTCAGGCAGCCGGTGAGCGGGTCGAGAAGATCGAGGTGCCGCATGCGGAGGACGTGGTCAATCGCTACCCGGTGGTGAAGTTCCCCGGTTCGTCGAATGAGGCTGCCGCGGGGGATTTCGTCGACCTGCTCATGAGTGAGCGGGGTCAAGACATCTTGCGAGATGAGGGGTTCGGCGCGCCATGATGCGCGCTCGATTCCGGACGGTGCCCGGGTGGGTGCTGATTCCGGCGCTGGTGGGGGTGCTGTTCGTGCTCCTGCCGCTGCTGGGCATGCTGCTGCGAGTGGACTGGGCGAGTTTATGGGGCCTGCTGACGTCCGAGTCTTCGCTCACGGCGCTCGGGCTGAGTTTGCGGACGGCACTGATCTCCACGGTGCTGTGTGTGCTTCTGGGGTGCCCGCTCGCATTGGTCCTGGCCAGAGTCCAGCTCCCGGGGCTGCGGATCTTGCGATCGTTGGTGCTCCTACCGCTGGTGCTGCCGCCGGTGGTGGGCGGTATCGCGCTGCTGTACACCTTTGGACGTCTGGGGCTTGTGGGGCAACAACTGGAAGCGCTCGGGGTCTCGATTGCCTTCTCCACGAGCGCGGTGGTGCTCGCGCAGACATTTGTGGCGCTGCCGTTCTTGGTTGTGTCCCTCGAAGGTGCCTTGCGAACCATGGGCACCCGTTACGAGGAGGTTGCGGCCGGCCTGGGCGCTTCCCCCACGGTGGCACTGAGGCGAGTGACTCTTCCCCTGGTAGCTCCGGCGATTGCCTCCGGGGCGGCCCTCTCATTTGCTCGATGCTTGGGGGAGTTCGGGGCGACCCTGACTTTTGCGGGCAGCATGCAAGGCGTCACGCGCACCTTGCCGCTGGAAATCTACCTGCAGCGTGAGACTGACCCGGATGCCGCTATCGCGCTATCGCTCTTGTTGGTGCTCGTGGCGGTTGCGGTCGTGGGATTTTCGGCCCCCTCCCGACGACGCCGCGGTGCCGGCTTCCGTGCAGGCTTGTCTGGCTGGGTGCGGGGTGCTGGACGGTCCGCGCGGGGTGTGGCTGAGGCAGATGGCGCTGCTACCTCACCCGCGCAGGCTCGAGGGGCCGATGCTGAGCGAGGCAATTGTGATTCCTCTCGGTTCGAGGGGCTGTCGGGCCTTGGCGAGGTGCCGAATCTTCAGGCGAGCCCGGCAGCTGGGCGGGAGGGCCACAACGGGTTGGAAGCGCGCGTGGTCTTGGAATCTCGGGGCGTCGATGCCGAACTTCGGGCTGATCGCGGTCAGACTGTGGCTCTGGTTGGGCCCAACGGGGTGGGCAAGTCCACGATGTTTGCGGTGATTTCCGGTCTCCTGGCGCCCGACCGGGGGCGAGTGCGGGTGGCCGGGAACGACGTTGTCGACCTGGGCGAAAGTAGCCGTGGCAAGTGGACCCCCGCACATCGACGGGGCGTGGCCCTGATGGCGCAGGAACCCCTGTTGTTCCCGCATCTGAGCGTGTTGGAGAACGTGGCCTTCGGGGCGCGGTGCAAGGGCCTTGGCCGGGATGCGTCGAGGCGATCGGCGCTTCGGTGGCTGGGGGAGACAAACGCGGAAGGGTTTGCCGACCGTTATCCCGAACAGCTGTCAGGTGGGCAGGCGCAGCGGGTCGCGATCGCTCGGGTGTTGGCAGCGGAACCGGAACTGGTGCTGTTGGATGAACCTCTGAGTGCGCTGGATATCTCGGCCCGGCCGGAGATTCGCAAGGTACTCAAGCGTGTGCTCGCGGAGAGGACCGCAGTGATCATTACCCACGATCCGGATGACGTTGCCGAGTTGGCGGATCACACGGTGCGGCTGGGGTCGGCCGGTAGCAAGCAGTTGGATCGCGGCGGCACCGACTCGGGTGGCTCGAGCGCGGGTAGCTCGACCGCACGTGTTTGAATGACCAGCATGCCGCGCGTGAAAATTGCCCCTGACTGGGCCCGATGGGCATCGGAGATCTTCCAGCCACCGCTGACCCTGGCGGCTCTACTCGTGGCACTCCCGTGGAGCGCAAACCCAGGTGTGTGGTCCTTGTTGTGGGGTCTGGCAGCTGCGGTTGTCGTCTGTGGGGTCCCGCTGTCTGTGGTGCTGGTGCTGGTTCGGCGCGGTGTGCTGACCGATCACCACGTGAGTGAAAAAGCACAACGGCGGCCGGTAATGATCGGGACCCTGGTCATGGTGGTGGGTTTCCTTATCGCGGCTCTGTATTTCAAAGGGCCGGTAGAGATCGTCGGCTTGCTGGCCTCAACCGTCCTGGCGGGCACCCTGTTGGCCGTGGTGAGTCCGTGGTGGAAGATCTCGGGCCACGGCATGATGATGGGCGGCACCGTAGTGGTTCTTACGGTGTCCTGGGGTCCGTTCGGGCTGCTGTTCATCCCCGTGGCGCTGTTCGTGAGTTGGAGCCGCACGAAGCTCCAGGCCCACAGCGGTTCACAAGTGATCGCGGGCTTCCTCTACGGGGTAGTGGTGCTCGGCGGTATCTACGCCTGGCTGGTGTTGTGATCGCTCGCGGGTCGGCGCCTGCCCCTCGGCTCGGTGCTCAGCCCTCGATCGAGTACCTGGCATTCAGGGCGGCCGCGAGTTCCTTCATGTTGATTTCCCGATCCGGGAATGATCGCGGTCGAACCTCTGACAGGTCGACAACGAACCAGTTGGCCCTTTCCACGATGTACACGGCACCGGAGGGGTCGGCGGCGCTCGCGGCGGCCGATCGGGCTTCCTGGTGCGTCTCCGAAGTTTGGAACCAGAGGATCTCCACGGAATTGGTGCACATGCAAGATTCGCCCGCGGGTTGAATGGAACTCGACATCGCGACCGGATCTCCGTGGGCATGGCTCGCACACCCAACGCGACCGTCCACCGCCCGGTAGACGTCATCCATGGAGCCGTAAGCAGGTAAGGCTTCGCTGGGAGTGCATGAGGCCGCGATGAACAGCATGCCCGTTGCTGAAGCGAGAAGCATTCGCTTCTTGACCAAGGAGTGCATGGTCGCCTCAATTCGTAGCTGAGGTGTATCGCCCGTTCGGGTCACCCAATCATCTCATAAGGCTGCTTACTTAATCTGTGGGAATGTCTCTGTGACGGAATGCGGCTACGGCCAGGGCTGTCGCAACAAGGGCGGCGGAGGAGACCAAGGTGAGCGCGGCGACGTCGGCGGGAGAATCGCTGGCGAGGTGGGCCACGTGCTGGAAGGGGGAGAGGTTCGCAAGCCACATGGGCAGGTTCAGAAGTGATCCCATGATGGCGACGACGAGTACGAACAACACCGGAACCCACGCCAGCACCGTGAAGCGGGGTGAAAGCGCGTAGAAAAGCACGGCGATTGAGCTAAAGAGCGCCAGTGCGGGCAGGTACGTGGCCCACGCGAGGAGAAGGCCCGAGTAGATGGCGGCAACGGAAATCACGGCGTCCGTGATGGCGGCAAGAACCAGAGTGCTCAGGAGTAGAACCACCGCGGAAATCACGAAGGAGAGCACCCACCAGCTCAGCAACCAACGCAATCGGGCGATCGGAAGCGACAGAGTTAGCTCGGTGCGCGCATCGGTTTCCTCACCGCGTAACCGGGATGCGAGCGCTACGGCCAGGGCCGCAGTACCGCAGGCCATGGTGGTCATCGCCAGGTCCAGGTAGCCCTGAACGGCCTGGTCCGATCCGCCCAGAAGCGTTTGATAGGCCGCCGGAAGGTCCGCGAACGAGTCGCGCATGGCCGGTGCCAGGGACCCATACGTCACGGCTAGAAGTATCAGTGCGATCAACCACGTGAGGTTGGAGGTCCGGGTAAGCCGGAACCCCAAAGACAGCGGGCCCCGCAGATGACCGGCCGCATGGGCCCGCCCGGAGCGTTGCGGCAGAAGACCGGCATCCAGGTCGCGGCGGGACTGCAGGGTCATGGCGGCGAGCGTGATGAGCAGTGCGAGTCCCACGGCCAGCACTAGCGGCCACCAGCGCAGATCCACAAACGCGCGCGTCTGCATGGACCAGGCAATGGGCGAGAACCAGGAGAGCCAACTGCCGCGGGGTTCCATGATGTCGCCCACGCCGCGGACCACCACGGCCACGCCCAGCACCGCCAGCCCGAGACCCACGGCGCTGCGGGGGCTGGAGGACAACTGTGCGCACAGCAACCCCACTGCCCCGAATACCAGCACCTGGACACCGATTCCCGCGCCAAAGGCCCAGCTGTCCTGGGCCGGAAGATCCAGTGTGAACATCGACCCGGCGGACACCAGCGCGATCAGTGCGGCGATGACGATCAGCATGAGCGTGGCCGCAGCCGGTGCCGCGTGCCGCCCCACGCGGGTGGATCGCAGCAGCTCGATTCGCCCGGCGGATTCCTCGCCGCGGGTGTGCCGCACCGCCGTTTGCAGGGCCATGATCGCGACAGCCACCACGATGAACAACGTGTACTCGTTGGCCATCATGGCGCCCACGGTGTAGTTATCCAGGCCGTAGCCGGGTCCGCCCATGAAGACGCCGCTGGGCTGACTCATGATCGTGGCGCGCACCTGGCGTTCCTCGGCGCTGGAGAAGACCTGCGCGAGTTCCTGACCGCCCCCGGCCAGCAGGAATCCAATGGCTACGACCCAAATGGGCAGCCGGATTCGGTCGCGTTTCAGGGCCAATCTCAGCAAGGTGCCCGTGCCTTGAAGTTCGCGTGTCATGACGGGTCCGGTTCCGCAGGCTTTCCAGGCGTGCGAGTCGCCACGCCGACGACGTCGCCCGCCCCAGTTGCCTGAGCGGCCTCACCGTGCGGGTCCGCACGGTAGTGGCGCATGAACAGCTCTTCGAGTGAGGCGGGGGTGACGTGCAGCTGCCGCACATGCAAACTGTGGAGCCCGGGAAGCATGCCCTGCAGCGCGGAGGGTTCCACCTGCCCCGTGATGTGGAACCCCTCGGCCATCTCGTGAACCTGCAACCCGTGCAGGCTCGCGGTGTCGCCGAGCAACCCGGGATCGTTGGCGGTGATTACCTCGATCGTGACTCGGGTCAGGTGGCGCATGTCCTCCAGTCGACCCTGCTCGACCACCGTGCCTTCGCGGATGATGGCCACGGTGTCGCACAGCTGCTCGACCTCGGAAAGGATGTGGCTGGACAGCAGCACGGACACACCCTCGGCTCGCCGTTGTCTCACGACGTCCTGGAACTCCCGCTCCATGAGGGGGTCCAGCCCGGAGGTCGGTTCGTCCAGGACCAGCAGCTCGGCGTCCGAGGCGAGCGCGGCAATCAGCGCGACCTTTTGCCGGTTGCCCTTGGAATACGCGCGGGCCTTTTTGCGGGGATCCAGCTGGAACCGTTCGATCAGCTCCTCGACGGCGCCGTCCCGCGTTCCGCCGCGCATCCGGCACAGTAGATCGATGCATTCGCCACCGGTCAGTCCGGGCCACAGGTTCACATCGCCGGGAACATAAGCGAGGTGACGGTGAGCTTCCACAGCGTCACGCCAGGCATCGCGACCGAGTACGGTCGCGGTGCCCGAGTCCGCACGCAGCAGCCCCAGCAGGATGCGTATGGTTGTCGACTTTCCCGACCCGTTGGGGCCCAGGAATCCCGCAATCACACCGCGCGGAATCCGTAGATCCACCCCATTGAGCACGTGGGCTTTCCCGAACGATTTGTGGATTCCTTGCAGGTCCACGGCCAAATCGGTGGGATCGGGCGGCTCCACCGTCCGGGCCGCTGTGCCGACGCCGCGCTCGCCGTGACCCTCGCGCTCACCCGGCGGGGCGGCGTCGTCAAAGGAAGATGTGGCTGCTCGGTGACGCGGGTGGGAAGACATGATGCGGAGCCTCAGGCAGACGATTTACGAAAAGCGATACCTCCATGTTGCACCCGTCACAAGGGTTTGGGAGGGTTGAGGCGGATTTATCTTTCCCTTCTTCAGGAGTGCTCATGCCCCGCCGCCAGAGAATCGTTCCGTCCTGCCTGCCCGCTCACGTCGCGGACAACAACGCCTATTCCTACGGTGTGCTGGACGGTGACACCTTGCACGTGTCCGGCATGGTGGCGTTCGCCCCGGACGGCTCCTACGTGGGCGAGGGCAACATCACCGCCCAGGCCACCCAGGTCTTCGACAACCTGCAGGCCGTGGTGGTCGAGGCCGGCGGCACCCTCGAGGATGTTGTTTCCACGACCACCTACTTGGCCTCCGCGGACTACGCGGGCGCGGTGGGCGAGGTGCGCAAGAAGTACTTCACCGGCGACGTCCCGCCCACCTCCACCGTGGTGGTCGCCCCCATGGCGCGCGAGCAGTTCATGGTCGAGGTCTCCGCGATCGCACGGATCGCCGAGTAGGAACGACGACGCCGCTGCGGCACCGTCCCGCGCGGCACGTTCGGTGCCGTGCGTGCGGCCTTCGACCTTAGGTGCGCCACGCACTGCGGCGCACGGTCCAGCGCTTGCCGCGCCGAGGTCCGCTACTTACCTGTTCTGACTACTTGCCGCGCAGTGAGGGGAAGTCGGTGTCCGCGTACTCCACGTGCTCACCGGCAGGCGCGGCGCCGGCGGCCGGGTGCAGCCGGGACTCGCGGTCGCGCAGTTCCACGCGGCGGATCTTGCCGGAAATGGTCTTGGGCAGTTCGAAGAATTCCAGGCGGCGCACGCGCTTGTACGCGGCCAGGTTCACGCGGCAGTGGTGCAGGATGCTCTCGGCGGTTTCAGCGTTCGGTTCGTGGCCGTTGCCCAGCACCACGTAGGCCTTGGGTACGGCCAGGCGAATGGGGTCAGGTGACGGAACCACGGCGACTTCGACCACGGCCGGGTGCTCGATCACCACGGACTCCAGTTCGAAGGGGGAGAGCCGGTAGTCGGAGGCCTTGAACACGTCATCGGCGCGGCCCACGTAGGTGAAAACGCCGTCCTCGTCCTGGGAGACCACGTCGCCGGTGTGGTAGACGCCGTTACGGAATGCCTCGGCGGTCTTCTCCGGATCCCCGTGATACCCCGGGGTCAGGCTGATGGGGCGGGGATCCAGGCGCAGGCACAGCTCGCCCTCGTCGGTGCGTTCCTCGCCGGTGGCAGTATCGATGAGCACGGTCTCGTAACCGGGCAGTGCGCGGCCCATGGCTCCCGGCTTGACCGGCATTCCAGGGGTGTTCGCGATCTGCAGTGAGGATTCGGTCTGACCGAAGCCGTCACGGATGTCCGTGCCCCAGGCCTTCTTCACCCGCGAGATGATTTCCGGATTCAGCGGTTCACCGGCGGACACCGTTTTCTGCGGCGGGTTCTTCAAATGGCTCAGGTCGGACTGGATCAGCATGCGCCACACGGTGGGTGGTGCGCAGAAGGAGGTCACGCCCTCGCGGTCCATTTGATCCATCAGCGCGGTGGCATCGAACCGTGAGTAGTTATAGAGGAACACCGTGGCACCGGCAATGAATGGCGCATAGAAATTGGACCACGCGTGCTTTCCCCAGCCCGGGGAAGCCACGTTCAGGTGCACGTCGCCGGGCTCCAAGCCGATCCAGTACATGGTCGACAGGTGCCCCACGGGATAGGTGATGTTCGTGTGCTCCACCAACTTGGGCAGCGACGTGGTGCCGGAGGTGAAGTACAACAGCAGCGGATCATCCGCCGGTGAGGGCTCGAGCACCTCGAAGGTATCCGGACCCGAATAGGAGTCCGCGAAATGGATGACCGGGTGCTCACCCACGGTGGAGGAACGCTCGGGACGCGAAGCGGCGTCGTCGTCGGTCTGAGAATCGCCCCGGGAGTTGGAAGGTGCGGCCGGGTTGCTCGGCAACACGGAGGGTGGGACGGGTTTGCGGAAGTCGGGCTGGTCGTCGACCTCGATGATCGTGAAGTCGCCGGCGACCTCGGCGAATTTTTGCGCGTTGGTGTGGGAGGTGACCACCCACTTGGCCTTGCCGCGTTCCACGCGATCGCGCAGGTCGGCGGGGCCGAGCATCACGGTGGTGGGGATCATGGGCGCGCCGAGCTTGGTGCACGCAAGCATGGTTTCCCACAGCTCCACCTGGTTACCGAGCATGAGGATCACGCGGTCACCGCGCTGCACACCCTGGCCACGCAACCACGTGGCAAGCTGCGAAGACCGCACGGAGAGATCGCGGTAGGTCCGGCGGGTTTCGGTGCCGTCCTCTTCGACGATGACGAGAGCCTCGCGGTCTGCTTCTTCGCCGTGGCCGAGCGCGTCGAACCAGTCGAGGGCGAAGTTGAAGTGCGTGAACCGGGGCCACTCGAACTCGCGGTGAGCGGCGTCTAGATCCGTGCGCAACCGCAACAACTGATCCCTGGCGGCGCGAAACTGCTCCGTAACGGACCGGGTGGAATCGGATGAGGTGGGAAGAGTCATGACGTCCTCACTTGGCTGTCCGGCGCGGACCGCGGCCCGGTTCACCGGACCCTCGCGGTCATCAGTGACCTAAACGTACTGCACGTGGAGGCCGGGGGATGCGATGGTGACGAAGTTTTGACGCCACCCCGAGCGATAGACTGTCCCATCGTGGCCAAGCTCTATTTCCGCTACGGCGCGATGAACTCCGGAAAATCCACGGGTCTGCTGCAGGCGGCCTACAACTACGAAGAACGCGGGCAACGCGTGTTGCTCGCCAAACCCCAGGTCGATACCAAAGGCGAGGACCAGATCCTGTCCCGCCTGGGTGTCACGCGCACGGTGGACTTCCTGATCCCCCATGGCGCGAGTGTGCTCGAGCTTTTCAATCGTTACGCGACCGGTGACGACCCCGAGGCGCTTCTCGAACACGTGGACGCCAAACCCGTCGCGTGCCTGCTGATCGACGAGGCGCAATTTCTCGAGATCGATCAGGTGGATGACCTGTTACGAATCGCGGTTCTCCACAACGTTCCGGTCATGGCCTATGGCATCCGCACGGATTTCCGCACCCAGGCGTTCCCGGGCTCGGCCCGCCTCATGGAGCTCGCCCACTCCCTGGAGGAGCTCAAAACCATTTGTCGCTGCGGACGCAAGGCTGTGTTCAACACCCGCAAGGTGGGGGAGCAGTTCGTGTTCGAAGGCGATCAGGTCGCCATCGACGGCGTCGAGGTCACCTACGAGTCCCTGTGCGGGCAGTGCTACCTCACCGAGTCCGGTGGTCGTCTGGGCTGACGGCTCGATTTAAGTAGCCGATGCCGCCTGGGTGCCTTGCCTGCACAAGGTTGCCGAGCGGCGTCGTCACCGACCGTTCTCAAACCCGCCCGGGGACGTAAGCTGGACGCCATGAGCACCAATTTCTCCCCCGTGGATCTGGACACCGCTCGCGAGCGACTGCGCGACCTCATCAAGGGCCTGGCCATCGTGCGCGGAAACGTGACGCTGGCCAGCGGAATCCAGGCCGATTACTACGTGGATCTGCGCCGCGTGACCCTGCATCACGAGGCCTCGCGCTACGTCGGTCAGGTCATGCTCGGCTTGCTGGACAAGGCCGGTATCGAGTTCGACGCCGCCGGGGGCCTCACCATGGGCGCGGACCCGGTCGGTCACGCCATCATGCGCACCGCCGGTGATCAGGGCCGCGAGATCGACACGTTCGTGGTGCGCAAGGCACAGAAGTCCTACGGCATGGGCCGTCAGGTGGAGGGCCCCAGCGTGGTGGGTCGCAACGTGGTGGTCGTCGAGGACACCTCGACCACCGGTGGCTCCGCGCTGACCGCGGTGGAAGCCCTGCAGAAGGCCGGCGCGAACGTGGTGGCGGTGGCTGTGATCGTGGACCGCCGCACGGGTGCCAAGGAGCGCATCGAAGAATACGCGGGAGTGCCCTGCCTGTACGCCTACTCGAAGGATGAGCTGGGGCTTGACTGACCCGGCCACCACTTCTGAATCCAATGTCGAACACGTGGTGGGCGTGGGCCCATGGGAAGGTCCGTGGCCGGAAGGTGACCACTGGGACCGTGAGTTACTCGAGAACGGGGATCGTCGCAACGTCGCGGACGGTTACCGCTACTGGGCCATGGACGCGATCATCGCGGACCTGGACACGCGGCGTCATGAATTCCACGTGGCTGTGGAGAACTGGGAGCACGACTTCAACATCGGTTCCGTGGTGCGCACCGCCAACGCGTTCCTAGCGCGCGAGGTCCACATCGTCGGACGACGCCGCTGGAACCGTCGCGGAGCCATGGTCACCGACCGCTACCAGCACGTTCGCCATCACCCCTCCGTGCCGGAGTTCATCGAGTGGGCGAAGTCCGAGGGGCTGCCGGTACTGGCCATCGACAATGTTCCGGGATCGGTGCTGATCGAGACGTTCGACCTGCCCAAAAAGTGTGTTCTGGTGTTCGGCCAGGAGGGCCCGGGGGTGTCCCCGGAAGTCATCGAGGCCGCAGACGCTGTGTTGGCCATCGAGCAGTTCGGTTCCACTCGTTCCATCAACGCCGGCGCCGCCGCGGCCGTGGCGATGCACGCGTGGATCCGTCGGCACGTGTTCGAGCAGCCTGTCGACTGAGTCGTTCGTCTTCATCTCCGCGGTGCGACGCGGGCGACCTGCTTCGTGCTGAATCGCCACCGTGAACATCTGAGGCGCTGGTTTGCAGAGAAAATTTTCCGGGCAGAGGTTCGCGCGGAAATGGCAATTTTTTTGCGAACTCGCGCCTTAAATGTCGGGGTTCACGGCGGATATTAGAAACCCTGACGCAGATCTCCAAGGAATCGGGTTTTGCCGTCTCACTACGGCAAATGCCCCTGATAACATCACCCTTTAAGGGGATAGCCCCTTAGTTACTCCTCGGTTAGTGTGGGCCACATCTCATCTGGATAACGGAGGTTTCCGTGGCACACAGACCTAGTTCAACCCGTGCGACCATCCGCTGGAAGGGTGTGCTTGTGGCCGTTGCGGGTGCGTGTTTGATCATGGCCAACATGAACCCTGCGCACCCGGATGATAACGGGCTGCAGGTTGCGGCCGCAGCTTCGGTCATCGTGTGAGTTCCCCCGGAGCGGATTGACGCTTCAGTCCAGGCCGAGCGCAGCGCGCGCCGTGCGGAGAGCGACCTTGGCATAGTCCGGGTCGCCCGTGCCTGCGGCGGTCGAAATGGCACCTTCCATGAGCACGAACAGTGAACCACCGGCTTCGGTTGAGCCGCCGATGCGGTCCATGTAGGAGCGCACATGGCGATCGTGGTCCCGGATCACCTCCTGGGCTTCTTCGCTCAGACGTTGGCCGCGGGTGTTGGCGATACCGCAGCCAACGAAATCCGGAGTGGCGAACCAATCGCCCAGCCAGGTGAACAGTGCGGCAACGGCGGCCGTTCGAGCGGAATCCTCCAGAGCGTCGTCGTTGAGAATGTCGGGAACTGCATCGGCCACGGATCCTTCCAGCGAGCGGGTCCACCCGGCGTGAGTCGACCGAAGATAGGCCGTGACCAGCGATTCCTTGGAGGGGTAGTGGGCGTAGAGTGCTTTGAGGCTCACGCCGGCCAGCTGGCGGATGTCTTGAATCGAGACGTTGCCGATTCCGCGGCGATAGAACAGGTGCGCGGCCGCGCGGAGGATGGGGTCATCCGTGAGTTCGGCGTGGGCGGCAAGTGGGGCAAGGTCGGCTGTCTCGGTCACGGTTCTGAGGTGCCCCTTTGCGTGGAGAATAGTGATTCTCTATGCTAGCGGGAGAACGACCATTCTCCGAGCGATTCGGTTCGGGCCGAGAGAAGAAGGAACCCCGTGAACGCCATGCCGTCCGTAGCCGCCACCGACACCTCCGAGCAGGAGGTGCAGGAGCCCCGCCGTCTGGACGTGGATGTTCTGGTTATCGGTTGGGGCAAGGGTGGCAAGACGTTCGCCGGGAAGATGGCCGCCGCCGGTAAGAGCGTGGTCATGGTCGAGCAAAGTGCCGCGATGTACGGCGGCACGTGCATCAACATCGGCTGCGTGCCCACCAAAACGCTGATCCACTCGGCTTCCGAGAAGCGCGCGGCGGACGGCGATCAGAAGTTCTTCGAGGACGCCGTCGGCTATCGAGATTCCCTGATCGGCAAGCTCAACAACGTGAACTTCCATATGCTCGCGGACCAGGACACCGTGACCGTGGTGGACGGCCGCGCACGCTTCGTGGGTCCCCGCGAGGTCGAGGTCACCCCGTCCGCGGGTGGCCGTGGCCTGGCCGAGTATCTGCGCATCACCGCCGAGACCGTGGTCATCAACACCGGCGCTACACCGGTCATGCCGCCCATCGACGGCATCGACCTGCCCGGCGTCTATGACTCCACCTCCATCCAGCACGCGGAGCCGTTCCCGCAGCGCCTGGCGATCATCGGCGGTGGTCCCATCGGCCTGGAGTTCGCCTCGATGTTCAGCAATTTCGGATCGCAGGTCACCGTGATCGCCCGCGGCGAGACGATCTTGCCGAACGAGGACGACGACGTGCGCGGCGTCGTCGTCGACGTGTTGACCAACGCGGGAATCACGCTACGAACGGACGCGTCTGCGGACGCGATCAAGGCGCGCGACGGCGCGCTGGCCGTTGCCTTGTCCGGTGGCGAGTCCATCGATGCCGACGCCGTTCTGGTCGCCACCGGGCGCAAGCCCGCCACCGAGGGGCTCAACTTGGCAGCGGCTGGCGTCGAGGTCGATGACAAGGGTGCGGTGGTCGTGGACGATCACCTGCGCACAACGGCCGAGGGCGTCTATGCCATGGGTGACGTGCACGGCGGCCCGCAGCAGACCTACCTGTCCCTGGATGACAGCCGCGTGGTCATGAGCGCGTTGACCGGGGATGGCTCGCGGCCCGTGTCCTCGCGCGTGGCCGTGCCGACCACCACGTTCTTGACGCCGCCGCTGTCGGCTGTGGGTATGACCGAAGGTGCAGCTCGGGAGGCCGGGCGCTCCGTGAAGGTCGCGACTGCCATGGTGGCCGACATCAAGGCCATGCCCCGCCCCAAGGCCGTGCAGGATCCGCGCGGCGTGATCAAGTTTGTCGTCGATGCCGAAACCGACCAGGTGCTGGGCACCCGGTTGTTCCACGTGGATTCGCAGGAGGTCATCAACCTGGTGGCGCTGGCAATGCGCGCCGGGGTGACCGCGAGCGAACTGCGTGACGGTATCTGGACGCACCCCTCTTCCGCTGAAGCCCTGAACGAGGTTCTGGGCCAGCTGGAGTAAGACCGGGCGCCCCCGCGGTCGGGCGGGGGCGTTCCTGCTTGAGTTTCGGATAAGGGTAGCTCTATCCGTATCTGACCGATCGGTCTACGATTAGACCATGCGGTCAAACAGTGTGCAGACAGGCTCGAATCCCACCTTCACCGAATCGGCTCGGCGGACTCAGATCATGAAGTGCGCCATCGAGGTGTTGGCGGAGTCTGGCTATTCGGGCGCGTCACTCGCGGAAATTGCGCGGCGGGCCGGGATCAGCAAGAGCGTGGTGCTGTATTACTTCTCCGGCAAGGACGATCTGCTGTCCAGCGTGGTTTTCGACGTGTACGGGCGAGCGGGCCAAGCCATCGCGGAGGCGCTGTCCCACGAGACGAGCCCCGGCGAAAAAATCGCGGCCTACGTGCGGACCAACCTGCACTTCCTGGAAGAACACGCGGCCGAAATCCGAGCCGTGGTGGAGATCGTCTCCAACGCTCGCGGGGCGGACGGCACTCACAGTTTTGTTCCTCAGGGGGAAGACCCGGTGCTGGCGCACCTCGAGGAACTTTTGCGCGAGGGGCAGGGCAGCGGGGACTTCCGAGAGTTCGATGCGCATTACCTGGCCATCATCATCAGGAGCGCGATCGACACCGCGTCCGGGCGCTTGGTCGTTGACCCGTCGTTCTATCTGGGCGCTTACACCCGCGAACTTCTCTCCGTGGTGGAGCTCGCGACAGGCACTCACCGAACCGAGGATTCATCATGAAACGCATTGCGAAACCACCGCCGGTAGAACGTGATTCTCCGGTTCCCGATCAGCCTCCGCCTGTTCCGGGCAAGCCGCCGCCTGAGCGACGCAAGAAAGCCCTGGCCGGAATGATTGGTATCGACCTGGTTCTACCTTTCGCCATCTACTACGGGTTGCGGTTGGCGGGCGCGGATCCGTGGTTGGCGCTCATGCTCGGTGCCGTGGGGCCGCTAATCCGCATCGCCGTCACCACCGTCCGCACCCGCCGGATCGACCGACTGGGCGTCTTCACTCTCAGCATCCTGGCCATCGGAACGGCCGTGGGGATGTTCAGCGCCGACCCCCGGCTTTTGCTGGCCCGGGAAAGTTGGCTCACCGCGCTCATCGGCCTCTGGATCTTGATCTCCCTGGCCGGCCGCCGCCCAGTCCTGTTCGAAGCCACCATTGCGGTTATGCCTGCCGACGCCGCCGCCCAGTGGGAGCACGACTGGGACACCAACCCGTTCTTCCGGAAAATCTTCCGCACCATGACCCTCGCCTGGGGGCTGGCCTTCATCCTGGACGCCGTAGCTCGCGTGATCATGGCCTACACGCTGCCCATTGACGTGGTGCCCATCGCGAGCATCGGCCTGCTGCTGGTCATGCTCTTCGCGATCGTTTACGGCACCAAGTTCTATGCGGGGCGGAAACTGGCCACAGACGGGCCGCGGCAGTCTTCCTCGACTGAAACGAGAGGTGCGTTGTGAGTTCCCCCGAGAACCCGGCAACCACAACTACTTTTGCGCTCATCCCACCCGCAGCGAGCACGCCCTGGCGCTGGCACCTGGTGGCCGATGAACTGCGCGCACGGGGGCACGGCGTGATCACCGTGGAACTTCCGTGCGCCGATGACTCGGCCGGCCTTGAGGCATATGCGGACATCTCAGCACACGCCATTGGCGATGCCCGGGACGTGGTCATTGTCGCCCAGTCGTTAGGTGCCTACACGGGGACGCTCATTGCAGACCGGGTAAACGCCCAACTGCTCATCCTGCTGACGCCCATGATCCCCCTCCCGGGGGAGTCGCCGGGCGACTGGTGGGAGAACACTGGCTATGCACAGGCCCGGCAAGAGCAGGCTGTGCGGCGCGGATGGGCACCGGAGCAGGATGACGATCCACAGAATGTCTTCTTACACGAGCTCTCCGATTACATGGTCGAAGAGGTTACGGCGCACGCGGTCGGCCAGTCAGGACGCCCGTTCCAGGACCCACTGCCGCTCGAGACGTGGCCTAACACCCCAACTCGGGTGCTGATCTGCCGGGACGACAGGTAGTTTCCCGTAGATTTCCTCCGGAAACTGACCAGGGAACGTTTGCACATCGATCCAGACGAAATGGGTGGCGAGCACCCCGTCGCGCTCAGTAGGCCGGTGGAACTCGCGGACAAGCTCGAGGAGATCTGGCGGGATGAGTTGTAGCTGCGAAACTTCAGCCCGGTGGCGGATGTGCTGACCCGCCGTGACAGCGGATGATCGAAGTACGAGAACATCGATCAAAGGAGAACCCCGTGAACCAGTTCGTCGTCATCGTCGAAGGTGATTTCCGCAGTAGCAACTTGAACTACAAGGTTCGCCGCTCGAACCCGCTTTCGCACGAAGAAGCCCAGGCGCTGTTCGACCGCGTGGTGCGCGGTGAGGAAGAAGACCTGTTGAAGCCCAAGAAGGACAGTTTGTTGGTCCGGACTGCGGAGAACCAGGTGTGCCGTTTCTGGACGTCGATGACGCGGAGCGAATCCATGGACCGGATCACGCTGGCGGAAGTGATTTCTCAGTGACTCTCACGAAAGTGTGAATCTCCCGTCCACTAGACTTGAGAGCAGGCCCACAGGCCACGGCTCAACCGTGCATCGGGAATCCAGTAGAAGGAGCACTTCATGCCCATCGCAACCCCTGACGTTTACGCCGAGATGATCGACCGGGCCAAGGAAAGGGGCTTTGCCTACCCGGCCATCAACGTGACCTCATCCCAGACCCTGAACGCCGCAATCCGCGGCTTCGCAGAGGCCGGTTCGGACGGCATCATTCAGGCGTCGACCGGCGGTGCCGCCTACTGGTCCGGTTCCTCGGTCAAGGACATGGTCACCGGTTCGCTGGCCATGGCCGCGTTCGCCCGCGAGGTCGCCAAGAACTACGACGTCAACATTGCCCTGCACACCGACCACTGCCCCCAGGACAAGCTCGAGGGCTTCGTGCTGCCGCTGTTGGCCGAGTCGGAGAAAGCCGTTGCTCGCGGTGAGGACCCCATCTTCCAGTCGCACATGTGGGATGGTTCCGCGATCGAGCTGGACGAGAACCTTAAGATTGCCCAGGAGCTGTTGGAGCGCACCAACAAGGCCAAGATCGTTCTCGAGGTCGAGATCGGTGCCGTCGGCGGCGAGGAAGACGGCGTGGTCGGCGAGATCAACGACACCCTGTACACCACCGTCGAAGATGGCATGAAGACCATCGAAGCTTTGGGCGCCGGTGAGAAGGGCCGCTACATCACCGCTCTGACCTTCGGCAACGTCCACGGCGTGTACAAGCCCGGCAACGTGAGCCTGCGTCCGGAACTGCTCAAGCAGATCCAGGACGAGGTCGGTGCCAAGATCGGCAAGGATCGACCGTTCGACCTGGTCTTCCACGGCGGCTCCGGTTCCAGCGCGCAGGAAATCGCGGACGCGGTCTCCTACGGCGTGATCAAGATGAACGTGGACACTGACACCCAGTACGCGTTCACCCGCCCCGTCGCTGGCTTCATGTTCGACAACTACGACGGCGTCCTGAAGATCGACGGTGAGGTCGGTAACAAGAAGAAGTACGACCCCCGCGTGTGGGGTGCCGAGGCCGAGACCGGCATGGCCACACGCGTGGTCGAGGCCTGCCAGAACCTCGGTTCCGCAGGTACCTCCATCAAGTAAGTCCCGTTTCACCCAACCGGTGCCCCGCGCGTTCTCGCGCGGGGCACCGCGTTGTTTAAGGCCGACGACGCCGCCGCACCGCTTCATTCCCGCGCGTGATCCGGATCACTTGTTACGCTCCCTGATCATGGGAACGAGCCACGCAGACCACGAGACTCCTGACCGGTCCTCCGGCGATCTGACGGTCAGCCCGGAACCTTCGCGCGCGTATCTTGAGCAGCTCGAACGGGACACCGAGCGCCGCAAGGACGAGCTGGAACATCATCTGTCCGATCATGCGGGCGCTGCGGAGGAGCTGCACGAGCGCCTGGAATCCCTGGTCGATGACCAGACGGCCGGCCTGCATCGCGTGCTGCACGAATTGCACGAACACCCGGAGACGGCGTTCCAGGAGCACTTTGCCGTGCAGCTGATCGTGGATTACCTCAAGTCCCACGGGATCGCGGCCGAAAACCCCGCCTTCGGACTGGATACCGCCATCCGTGCGGAGATCGCCTCCGACGACTTCGACCCGCAGCGCCACCGCACCATCGCGATCATGTCCGAGTACGACGCCCTACCCGGCATCGGCCACGGCTGCGGCCACAACGTGATTGCCGTGACCGGCCTGGGCGCCTTCGTTGCCCTCGTGGGACTCATCCGCGACAACCCCTCCGCGTTCTCCGGGAGGGTGGTCTATCTGGGCACGCCGGCGGAAGAGGGCGAGGGCGGCAAGGAGATCATGGCCCGGGCGGGTGCGCTGGAAGGCATCGACGCGGCCGCCATGGTGCACTCCTACCCCACGGACCTCGTGGATCAGGTCTGGCTGGGACGCCGCCAGTGCACTGTACACTACCGCGGTCGGGCCGCCCACGCGTCGTCGCACCCCTTCATGGGGCGCAACGCGCTCGACGCCGCCGTGCTCGCGTACCAGGGCCTGGGTCTCTTGCGACAGCAGACACCACCGACCGACCGCATCCACGCCGTGCTGCCCGAGGGTGGGGAACGGCCGAACATCATCACCGAATCCGCCACTCTGCAGCTGTATGTGCGCTCTCAGCGGCCGGAAACGCTCAAGGCACTGTCCGAACGCGTCACCGAAATCCTGCAGGGAGCTGCTTTGATGGCCGGGGTGGGCGTGGAGATCGACTGGGACTCGTCGCCGGCCACGCTGCCTGTGCTGGGCAACGCGCCGCTGTCCGACCGCTGGGTCCTGGCCCAGCGACGTCGTGGGCGCGACCCGTACCCGGCGGGCACGGTCTCCGAGGTGCTGGCGGCATCCACAGATTTCGGCAATGTCAGCTACCGCATCCCGGGAATCCATCCTCTGATCAGCATCACCGACCAGGACATGGGGCTGCACACCCGAGATTTCGCGGCCGCGGCGGCCACCCCACTCGCCGAGAACGCGGGGGTCGACGGCGCATACGGCCTGGCAGCGGTGGCCCTCGACTACCTGGTCGATGACACTCTCGCCCAGCACGTCACC
The DNA here is from genome assembly GCF_039531425.1 of Kocuria atrinae. NCBI lineage: Bacteria > Bacillati > Actinomycetota > Actinomycetes > Micrococcales > Micrococcaceae > Kocuria > Kocuria atrinae. The sequence continues at coordinate 79,383 of NZ_BAAAQA010000008.1, read as the reverse complement.
GAAGATTTCCACGCTAACGGCGGCGGTATCGCCGTGGAGAACTACTTCGACTGAGCCGGATTCGTCCGGGTAGCACGCAGAAAAGATCCACCGGAATTATTGGCCACTGACCATCATGGAGTGCACATGAACGCCACCGCGACCAAGAAATCGAGTCTGGGGGACAGGGTCCTCACGGGTATCGAGAGGGTCGGCAACAAGCTGCCCGAACCGTTCGCCCTGTTCACGATTCTTTTCCTGATCACCGCGATCGTGTCCACGGCCATGGCGTGGGACAATGTGATCGTCACGGTTCCGGGTACCGATGAGCCCCTGGCTATCAAGGGTTTGTTCACCGGTGAGGGCATCGCGTGGTTCACCTCAACCCTGGGTGACAATTACATCGGCTTCCCGCCGCTGGTCACTGTGGCCACCATTCTGCTGGCCATTGGTATTGCGGAGAAGTCCGGGTTCCTGGCGGCAGCGATCCGTTACACAATCGGGAGCGCGCCCCGCTGGCTGTTGCCCTACACCGTGGGTTTCGTGGGCGTGGTCGGCTCCATCATGGCGGACTCCGCGTTCGTGGTGATCCCGCCGCTGGCCGCGCTCGCCTTCAAGGCTGCCGGACGGCACCCCGTGGCCGGTCTATTGGGTGGCTTTGCCGCGGCCGGTGCCGGTTACTCGACCAATATCTTCCCGACGTCGCTCGACGCCCTGTTCGCGGGCATCACCAACGCTGTGATCCCCACGGTGCCCGCGCTCGCGGAGAACGCGACCGAGGTCAACCCGATCTCCAACTACTACTTCAACATCGTCTCGGCGCTCGTGCTCTCCGTGATCGCCGGTTGGGTGATCGACAAGATTGTGGAACCGCGCATCCAGCGTTCCAACGTGTCCACCGAAGAGGTCAACCCAGAGACCGCTCAGTTGATGACCGACACCCGCTCCATGCGAATCGTGGGCGACGAGCAGACAGTGAGCGAGTCCCAGGAGCCCAAGACGGAAGCGGCGTTGTCCCCGCGGGAGAAGAAGGCGCTGATCTGGGCTTGCGTGACGTTTGCGTTGATCGGCGTGGCCATGGTGATCTTCGCGCTGCTGCCCAATTCCCCGTGGCGTAATGAAGACGGCAACTTCCTCCCGGCCTCCCCGCTGCTGGCGTCCATCGTGTTCATCATCTTCGTGTTCTTCTCGGTGAGCGGCTATGTGTACGGGCGCATCGCCGGCTCCATCCGGGGCTTCAAGGACGTCCCGGTCATGATGGGCGAGGCGCTCAAGGACATGACGTCCTTCCTGGTGCTGGCGTTCATCCTGGGCCAGTTCATTGCGCTGTTCAACTGGTCCGGAATCGGCTCGTGGATTGCCGTGACCGGTGCGACGGCGCTGCAGAACGTGGGCGTCACCGGGTTCCCCGTGATCATCGGCTTCATTCTGCTGTGCTCGCTGCTGAACCTGTTCATCATTTCCGGGTCGTCCATGTGGACCCTCATGGCGGCGGTCTTCGTGCCCATGTTCGGCATCCTGGGCTTTGAACCCGCGTTCATCCAGGCGGCCTTCCGCGTGGGCGACTCCGCCACCCAAGTGATGACTCCGCTGAACCCGTACATGGTGGTGCTGCTGGCCATGCTCCGGAAGTACGAACCGGAGGCCGGCCTCGGTACGGTCATGGCCCGCATGATCCCGTTTGTGGTGCCCTTCTGGGCGGCGTGGACCGTGATCCTCATGGTCTTCTACTTCTTCAACCTGCCGCTGGGTCCGGGTGTGGGGATCATGATCGAGCAGTAAGTCACGCCGGGCGCGAAAGGCCGCGAGCGGCGTCGGCAGCCCTGCGTAGAGTGGGCAGCAGACCGCATCACGAACGTGGAAAGGAACCACCGTGGCACTCGTTGGCAAGAACCTTCTGGACGGACCGGAGCCCACCTACCTGGAGGAGAACCCCCAGCTGACCGCGCGCTTCGACGCGGGGGACGAAGCCGAGGATCTCGCCGCCGCGTTCCCCAAGGAGCAGCTGCCGTGGGCCATCCTCGCTGAAGAGGCACTCGCGGACGGCCGCACGCTGGAGGGCTACGCCTACGCTCGCGTGGGCTACCACCGCGGTCTGGACGCCCTGCGCGGCCACGGCTGGAAGGGCCACGGGCCGGTGCTGTACTCCCACGAACCGAACCGCGGATTCCTACGAGCACTCGCTGCGCTGGGCAAGGCTGCCGCGCAGATCGGCGAAATGGACGAGGCCGCCCGCATCGAGAAGTTCCTGGATGACTCCGATCCGGAGGCCGCCGGGCAGATCGCGCAGCGCTAACACCGGTGGAATGACCGGGTGAACATTCGAGGCAGAGATCCACACCAGGATCTCTGCCTCGAACATTTCTGGCACAGGAACGCAGCGAAACGGGACTTCGAAGTGCGACGCTCTGCCCAGAATGTTCGGGCCGCGAGCCTATGCCTGAAATGTGCCACTCTGATGGTTCCCGCGTGACGTCCCACTCCGAAAGGTGAAGTGCGAGTGTTCCCGCCCGATGACCGCTCGCGCCTTTGAACCGTTCCTGTATCGCAGATCACTACCCAGCGTGCACAATGGAGTGACACCCCGGGGTTCGACGCGGAGCCTTGAGCGCAATCAGCCTGGCTCGCGCGCCCCGCTTACGGCAGGAGCGTGGCAGTCATGCGGATTTCGGTTCCCCGCGAAGTCAAACCCGAAGAGGCGCGAGTCGGGCTGACCCCGGCCGTGGTCACGGCGTTGACGGGTCGAGGCCATGAAGTGTTCGTTGAGCGCGGGGCCGGTGAGGGCTCGGGTTTTGACGACGCCGCCTACGAGACCGCCGGGGCCGGCATGGTCAGTGTTGATGACGCGTGGAATAACGCGGACATGGTGGTCAAGGTCAAGGAACCCATTGCCCAGGAGTACGGCCACCTGCGCGAAGATCTCACGCTGTTCACCTATCTGCACTTGGCGGCCAGTCGCGATCTGACCGAAGCTTTGCTCAACAGTGGCACCACGGGCATCGCGTACGAGACGGTGCGCGTTGGGCGTACCTTGCCGCTACTGCGGCCCATGTCCGAAATTGCGGGGCGGCTGTCGATCGGCGCGGCCACCCGCTACATGCTGCACCACGAGGGCGGTCCCGGAATTCTGATGGGTCGTGTTCCGGGTGTGGTTCCACCGGTGGTGTTGGTCATCGGTGGTGGCACCGTGGGTGAGCATGCGGCACGTGCGGCCGTGGGGCTCGGAGCGGATGTCACCGTGCTGGACGCGAGCGGCGATCGGATTCGCGAGCTCGATCTCATGCTGCCGGGAGCGCGGATTCTCATGAGCGACCCGCACCGGATCGAGGAAGAATTGCCCAAGGCGGACGTGGTGGTGGGTGCCGTGCTGATCCCCGGCGCGGCGGCTCCCAAGCTGGTCACCCGGGAGCACCTGAAACTCCTCAAGCCGCACGCACTCCTGGTGGATGTGGCCGTTGACCAGGGTGGATGCTTCGAAACGACCCGCCCCACCAGCTACGACGACTCAACATATTACGTAGACGGCATACGTCACTACTGCGTGGCGAACATGCCCGGAGCGGTTCCGGTCACCGCCACCCAGGCGCTGACCAATGCCACCATGCCGTACGTTCTCAAACTGGCCGGCGGTGTGGAGCAGGCGCTGGAGAATGATCCGGGTCTGGCCGAGGGGTTGTCCACGTTCCAGGGCGTGCTGCGGTCCCCGGGCGTTGCTACGACTTTCCCGGATCTTCCGGCAGAGGTTTAGGCGGGTGCGTTAGTCCCTCGGGATCCGGTCGCGGCTTGATGAGGACCTTGCAAGCCAGCGCGATCAGGCACACCAGCATGAACGTGGCGATGAGCTGGAACCGGACCGCGGAATCGAAGAGACCCAGAACGATGATGGCAGCCAGCAACGCCAGGGCGAAGTAGGACAGCCACGGGAAGAGCCACATCTTCAGCGGTGATTCCACGCCCGCCCGGTCCGCGCGCTTGCGCAGGATGATCTGCGAGATCAGCGCGAGACCCCACACCACCAGGCACGTGGAACCGATCACGTTGAGCATGATGTTCAGGATGGTTTCGGGCCACAGGTAGTTCAACACCACCGCGATGAAACCGAACAGCACCGAGATCACTACTGCGGCGCGCGGCACGCCGCGTGTTGAGGTGGCCGCGAGTCCGCGCGGTGCGGAGCCGCGCCGAGCCAGCGAGTAGAGCATGCGCGAGCTGCCGTACACGTTGGCATTGAGCGCGGAGAGCAACGCCAGGATGATCACGATGTTCATCAGGACATCGGCACCCGGAATGCCGGCAACGTCAAGGACGGCCACGAACGGGCTGGAGGAAAGTTCGGTGTTGTTCCAGGGCTGCACCAGGACCATCACGGTCACGGCGCCCACGTAGAAGACCAGGATGCGGACCAGGATGGTGCGGATCGCAGCGGCCACGTTGCGCTGGGGATCTTCGGTTTCGGCGGCCGCAATGGTGACCAGCTCTGTGCCACCGAACGCGAAAATCACCACGAGGAGCGCGGCGGCGACACCCGTGATGCCGTTGGGCATGAACCCGCCGTGCTCGGTGAGATTGCTCAGCCCGGGGGACGGTGTGGGGAGCACTCCGACCAGCAAGAGGACGCCCACCACCAGGAACGCGACGACAGCGGCGACCTTGAGAAGCGCGAACCAGAACTCGGTTTCACCCAGGGTGCCCACACGCACCAGATTGATGGCGGTGAAGACCGCCATGAAGATCAGGGCCCAGACCCACTGGGGCAGTGAGGGCCACATTTCGGTGACCAACTGGGCTGCTGCCGTGGCCTCGGCCGCGACCACCACCACGATTTGTGCCCACCACAGCCAGCCGAGCGCGCGGCCCACGGTGGGGCCCATGGCCTTGCCGGCGTAGGTCGAGAAGGCGCCGGAGGAAGGGTCAGCTGCGGCCATCTCGCCGAGGGCACGCATGACCAGCACCAGCAGCAGGCAGGCCACCAGGTAGGAGATCAACACGGCGGGGCCAGCGGTCTGGATGGCCGCACCCGTTCCCACGAACAGGCCGGTGCCGATGGCCGAGCCCAGGGCCATCATCACCAAGTGGCGTGGCTTGAGGTAGCTGCTCTGCGTCTTCTGCGCGTTCTGAGTGTTGCTGTGGGGAGTGTGCTCCACCGGTCCGTCATGATAAGTACTGCTTCCCGTGCCCTGTGCTGGTGCAGAGGGAGCGGAGCTGGGGCGCGAATTCGACGGACTCATAGCCATCAACGTTACTCCCGTTCGGACCCTGATTCGGCACCGCGAAAGGTCACGAGGCTGTGGTTGTCGTCGCACCCCGTTAGAATCGGGAGGTACGCGCTCGTGGTGCGTACACCTCAACTGTTGTCGTGCCAAGTGGGTTCGCGCCCGGGCAGGAGAATTCTGTAATGCCAGCAATCGTGATCGTCGGTGCCCAATGGGGCGACGAGGGTAAAGGCAAGGCCACGGACCTCCTGGGTGGTCGAGTGGACTACGTGGTCAAGCCCAACGGCGGTAACAACGCCGGGCACACCGTGGTGGTGGGCGGCGAGAAGTTCGAGCTCAAGCTCCTTCCCGCGGGCATCCTCAGCCCCAACGCAACCTCGGTGATCGGCAACGGTGTGGTCATCAACCCGCAGGCCCTGTTCGAGGAGATCGACGGTCTCGAAGCCCGCGGAGCAGACACTTCCCACCTGCGTATCTCCGCCAACGCGCACCTGGTGGCCCCGTACCACCAGACCCTTGACCAGGTCACCGAGCGGTTCCTGGGCAAGCGAGCCATTGGTACCACAGGCCGCGGCATCGGGCCGACTTACATGGACAAAGTGGGCCGCCTGGGTATCCGCGTTCAGGACGTGCTGGACGAATCCATCCTGCGCCAGAAGATCGAGGGCGCCCTGCGCCAGAAGAACGAGCTGCTGGTCAAGCTGTACAACCGTCGCGCGTTCGAGGTCGACGAGATCGTCGAGTACTTCATGGGCTTTGCGGATCGCCTGGAGCCCATGATCGTGGACTCCACACGCTTGCTCAACGAAGCCCTCGACCGCGACGAAGTAGTGCTCATGGAAGGCGGTCAGGCCACGTTCCTGGACGTCGACCACGGCACCTACCCGTTCGTAACCTCCTCGAACCCCACCGCCGGCGGCGCATCCGTTGGCGCGGGCATCGGTCCCACGCGCATCACCCGCGTGATCGGCATTCAAAAGGCGTACACCACCCGCGTGGGTGCTGGCCCGTTCCCCACCGAGCTCTTTGACGACATGGGGGAGCAGCTGCGCAAGACCGGCGGCGAGTTCGGTGTGAACACCGGCCGCCCGCGCCGCACCGGCTGGTACGACGCCGTCATGGCCCGCCAGGCCTCGCGCATCAATGGCTTCACGGACCTGTTCATCACCAAACTGGACGTTCTCACCGGCCTGGACGAGATCCCGGTGTGCGTCGCCTATGACGTGGACGGTCAGCGTTTCGATGAAATGCCCATGACGCAGTCCGACTTCCACCACGCCAAGCCCATTTACGAGAACTTCCCGGGCTGGAAGGAAGACATCACGGGTGTCCGCAGCCTGGACGACCTTCCCGCAAACGCTCGCGCGTACGTCGAAGCGCTCGAGGGAATGTCCGGATGCCGCATCTCTGCAATCGGTGTCGGCCCCGACCGTGAGGACACCATTGTGGTTCGGGACCTGATCGAGGGCTGACCTACCGGTTCGCTGATACACGCGCCACGACGCCGCTCCACGCCGTGGAGCGGCGTCCTCGCGTTGAGGCCCGGGTCACCTGTAAACGGAACGGGTCCGGTAAGCTCGCACATTGTCACTCTCGTTCAGCTCCAGCCCCCGCGGAGTCCCCCGGAACGTGTAACGCCGATAGAGAGGCACGCTCGTGTCGAAGGAACCCGCTCCCGCTGTGAGCAGTAAGGCCGAGGACCAGGGGCTGCGGCGCAGCCTGGAAACCCGGCACATGACCATGATCGCGATGGGTGGCGCGATCGGTACGGGCCTGTTCGTGGCCTCCGGTAACTCGATTGCCACCGCTGGGCCCGGGGGCGCGCTGGTCGCCTACGTCGCCATTGGGCTGATGGTGTACCTGCTCATGCAGTCGCTGGGCGAAATGTCCGCGTGGCGGCCCACGTCCGGCTCGTTCGGTGATCACGCCGCGAACTACGTTTCACCGTCCTTCGGTTTTGCCATTGGCTGGAACTACTGGTTCAACTGGGCCATCACCTTGGCGGCAGAACTGGTGGCCGCGGCCCTGGTGATGCGCTATTGGTTCCCGGATGTCCCGTCCTGGATTTGGTCGGCGCTGTTCCTGCTGACAGTTTTCTCGCTGAACGCGCTGTCCACGCGTGCTTATGGCGAGGGCGAGTTCTGGTTGGCCGCCATCAAGGTGGCCGCGGTGGTCGTGTTCCTGGGGCTGGGCGTTCTGATGATCTCCGGCATCATGGGCGGTGAACCGTCCGGGTTCGACAATTGGACCGCCGGTGAAGCCCCGTTCGTGGGTGGGCCCATCACCATCCTGGCGATCTTCATGGTCGCGGGCTTCTCCTTCCAGGGCACCGAGCTGGTTGGTGTGGCCGCTGGTGAGGCCAGGAATCCGGAACGCACCGTACCCAAGGCCATTCGCACGGTGTTCTTCCGCATCTTGCTGTTCTACGTGGGTGCGATCACCGTGATCGGCTTCCTGCTGCCGTACACGCACCCCAACCTGCTCGCCTCGGACATCGAGGACGTTGCGATTTCGCCCTTCACCCTGGTGCTCGAGAACGCTGGTGTGGCTTTCGCATCCTCGATCATGAACGCCGTGATTCTCACGGCCATCCTGTCCGCGGGCAACTCAGGCTTGTATGCCTCCACACGTATGCTGTGGTCGCTGGCGATGGACGGTAAGGCACCCAAGTTCCTGCGCAAGCTCAACAAGCGCGGGATCCCCATGCGCGCGCTGCTGGCCACCTCGGCCTTCGGGCTGTTGGCCTTCGGTACCACGTGGTTCGGCGACGGCGCCGTGTACACCTGGCTGATCAACGCATCCGCGCTGGCGGGATTCATCGTGTGGGCCGGTATTGCCTGGACCCACTACAAGTTCCGTCAGGCGTTCAAGGCGCAGGGTCGCTCGGTCAAGGAACTGCCGTTCCGCGCCAAGTTCTTCCCCGCGGGGCCGATCATCGCGCTGGCCATGTGTTTGTTGGTGATCGTGGGCCAGAGCTACGAGGCATTCATCAACGACACGGTGACCCCGCTGTCCTTGCTGACCTCATACATTGGACTGCCGTTGTTCCTGGCGTTCTGGTTCGGTCACAAGTTCGCGACCAAGTCCCATGCGATCAACCCAGCGGAAGCTGATCTGTCCCGGAATCCGCAGATCGTGGATCACCGCGGTGATCGGGTCTAGAGCACTAAAACGGTGATCAGGCCCAGGACGCCCAGGGCCGCCACCGCTATGGCTGTCACCACAACGGCCACGGCGTCCGGTTCAACGTGTTGGTTGCTGATGCCTATGGATCCGCGCCGGTACCTTGCGCGCTGAGTAGCGTAAATGCCGATTGCCGTACATACAGCCAAGCCGAAGAGTGCCAGCACGAACGGTCCGTGTGTCGGTAGCCAGCGCAGGAAAATCGCTGCCGCGGTGCACAGAGCTAGCATGGTGCGTCCCCAGGACAACACCGTGCGTTCGGGCTGCAGTCCCGGGTCTTCGTGGAATCGTTCCGCAGTGCGTGCCATGGTTCAGCGGGTCAGTACTACAACCACCAGCACGCCTGAGGCGATGGCCCCGCCCACGGCCACCAGTGGCGCGATGATCGGTAGCGGCAGGGGTGCCTTGTGTCGCATGGAGCGTTCCACGCCGAGCCAGCGGAAGGTGGCTCCTGCGCTCAGCAGCATGCCCAGGAGCAGCAGCACGGTGGCCAGGAATTTACGGATGGCCAGGTCGAAGAGGTCGCCCGTGAAAGCTTCGATCGCGATTCCACCGGCCAGGAAGGCCAGGGAAGTGCGAATCCAGGCGAGGAACGTTCGTTCATTGGCCAGGGTGAAGCGAGGGTCGGGCTCGCTGCCACCCTTCAAGACGCGTTCACTGAATGAACTACGACGCCGCTCGGCGGGGTCTTCTGCGGAACTCACCTGGTCTCCTTCCTCGGGGATATTCAATCTAGAGGCCTCCGAGACACTCAGGGGGCTTTCCGGTCGACACACGCCATCGCGGTGAGGTTGGTGTTCTCAAATACTGCGGTGCGGGGGTTCTATGAGTCAGGATGGCATCAACTGCACGTTACGACCTCTCGGAGGCGCATCATGAGTTCCCCCCATTCCTCGGGTAACAACCCCACGAACTACCGTGACTCAGCACAAGACTACGTGCCGAGCGGCGGCGCTCAGGGAGGGACCCCTTCGGTGCCCGCCAACCCGGTGTCCCCCTACGGCCAGCCCGCGGGACGCTGGGAGTACGTGCCGTCCAGCGCCCAGGACGCCCAGCAGCAGGACCAGGCTGCCAGGAGTTCCGAGGCCTCCCTGGTTCTGGGAATTCTGGGTGTGGTCATTCTTCCCATCCTGGCTCCGTTCGCCCTGTGGCAGGCCTATAAGTCCGAGAAACTGGGCGGCCGGGCCACCTCCGGCAAGGTGCTCGGCTGGGTGGGTGTTGCTCTGCTGATCCTGGGCATCCTGTGGGCCATCCTCTTCTTCGCATTCTTCGGAGTGATGATGAGCGAAATCTCGAACTCGGTGAATTCCGCCACCGTTTAGGTCACGACCTGTATCCGGTGAAGTCAGAGTCTGATGAGGTCCCGTCGGAGTGCCTCGGTGACGGCTGACGTCCTGTCCTGAACCCCCAACTTGGTGAAGGCCCGCCGCAGGTGGGTCTTCACGGTTGTTTCACTGATGAACAGTTGCGAGGCCACTTGGGCGTTCGTGAGTCCCTGGGCTACACCGGTGAGCAATTCAACCCTCGCGGTCACCAAATCGCTACGCGCTCCTCCTGCGGCAACCACATCTCATCCGATTCCTGTACGTCGAAGGCTTCGTAGAAGGCATCCACGTTGCGCGGGGTCTGGGCGGCGCGGAATTCCGCGGGGGAGTGCGGGTCCGTGGCGATGCGCGTCTTGAGCGCCTCGTCGCGGGACTTCTCCTGCCACACGTAGGCCCATGACACGAACAACCGCTGTGCCGGGGTGAACCCGTCGATGGGTTCGGTGTCCGGGGAGGCCTTCTTGTCCTGCGCCGCGCGCCAGGCCTTGTACGCGATGGACAGCCCGCCCAGGTCGCCGATGTTCTCACCCAGGGTCAGCTCACCGTTGAGCGTGGGGGCGTTCTCGGAACCGTTGAACTGTGCCGGGGACAGTGCCGCGTACTGGTCCACCAGGCGCGCGGTGCGGGACTCGAAAGCCTCGCGATCGGCGTCGGTCCACCAATTGCGCAACTTGCCCTCGCCGTCGCACGTGGAACCCTTGTCGTCGAAGCCGTGGCCGATCTCGTGACCGATCACCGCACCGATGCCTCCGTAGTTCACTGCGTCGTCCGCGTCCTGGCTGAAGAACGGCGGCTGCAGAATGGCGGCGGGGAACACGATCTCGTTGCGCAGCGGGTGGTAGTAGGCGTTCACGGTCTGCGGGGTCATGAGCCACTCGTGCTTCTCTACGGGTTGGCCTGCCTTGCGGGCCATCTCGTCCACCGCGAACTGCGAGGTGCGCACCACGTTGCCCATCAGATCCTCGCCGTCCATGTACAGCGCTGAGTAGTCCTTCCACTTCTCCGGGTACCCGATCTTGGGGGTGAACCCCGAGAGCTTCTTGAGCGCCTCCGCACGGGTGTCCTCGGTCATCCAGTCGAGGGTCTCGATGGAATCGCGGTACGCGCCCAGCAGGTTGTCCACCAGCTCGTCCATGCGTGCCTTGGCCACGGGCGGGAAGTATTCCTGTACGTACAGCTCGCCCACGGCCTCGCCGAGCGCGCCATTAACCAGGGCCACGCCGCGCTTCCAGCGGTCCTTGAGCTGCGGGGTTCCGGACAGCACCGTTCCGTAAAAGGCGAAGTTCTCGAGCACGAACGCTTCCGGCAGGTACGACGCTCGCGCGGAGACCACGTGCCAACGCGCCCAGGACTTCCAGGCGGGCAGCAGTTCGTCCGTAATCAGTTCGTCCAAGCCGGTGAAGAAGCTGGGCTGGGCGTTGACCACGGTGGCCAACTGATCCTCGGTCAGGCCCACGCCCAACAGCACGGAGTACCAGTCCAGGTGGGAGACCTGCCCGGCGAGCTCGGTGAACGTCATGGGGTTGTACATCTTGGTCAGGTCACGCACGGTGACCTTGTCCCAGTGATGGGAAGCAATGCGCGTCTCGAGGTCCAGCACGGCTTGAGCCTGCTCAGCGGCGTGATCGAAGCCCGCGAGCGAAAGCATCTTCTCCACGTGGGATACGTACTTCTCACGGATCTCTTGGTACTGGTCCTCGCGGTAGTACTCCTCGTCCGGTAGGCCCAGTCCCGACTGTCCCACGAACACCATGTTGCGCTGCGGATCACCGGGATCGGAGTCCAGATCGATGTCCAGGGCGCCGCCGATGCCACGGCGCAGGGCCGTGCCGAACCACCGCGACAGGGACTCGGTGGAATCCACGGCCTCGACCGCGTCCAGATCTTCGCGCAGCGGTTCCGTACCGAGGGCTTCAATGCGCTTGGTGTCCATGAAGGATGCGTAGAGCAAGGCGATCTTCTGTTCGGAACTCTGCCCCGCGGCGGCGTCGTCAGCGTCCGGCTTGGCCTGCGTGATGATGTTCCGCACGGCCTCCTCGGCCTGATCACGCAACTCGATGAATGCGCCCGTGGTGGCCTTGTCATCGGGGATGGTCGCGTTGGCCAGCCAGGTCCCGTTCACGAACCGGAACAGGTCGTCCTGGGGGCGTACGGAGCGGTCGAATGCTTGCAGATCAAACACGGAAGTGGTCATGCGACCACGCTACTGAACCGTGGTGACGCGCACTACAGAGCCCCCGAGCTGTTCCCGAAGGGCAGAAATGACGGCCCCGCTCATAGCGCTCGACGACGCCGCCCGCGGCCTCGCGTGGCGCGCTCGGCTAGTCGTCCTGGTCCTCTTCGCCGTCTTCAATGGTCGCCTCGGAAATGCGTTCCCCGCGGCGCTCGGCCATCAGGAGCTCCCAGGTACGGATCAAACGCGGCAGTGTGATGATCACCAGGCCGCCCACCATGTTCAACGGGATCACCCACGCGAACCACACGAGCCAGTCAGTGTAGGAGTAGTCCCAGCCGGCGTGCATGGCGCCGAACATCACAATGGAGTTCAGGGCGCCGTGAAGCATGCCCATCCCCACCACTAGCAAGCCGCCGATCAACGAGATGATCGCGGTCATCACATCATTGCCCGCACCCTGCTGCATCCGGGTCATCAGGGTGATGGTCGAACCCGCTATCAATGCCAAGCACACCGTTTCGAAGGTGAGACCGTCCGCCACGTACCCGCTTGAGACCTTGATCAGGGAATCCGTCATGTCCGGGAAAGCCGCGACCACCACCCACATGAAGGCCCAACCTCCCGCCAAGTTCGTCACCAGAGTCACGGTCCACAACCGGACCAGTGAGAGCCATGAACCGTGGCCGGCCACCACTGCGTTGATGGGCAGCAGGAAATCCTCGGTGAACAACTCCGAGTGGGCGAGCCGCAAGGCCAGCAGTCCGATGCCGAACGCAATGCCGGACAGGAGCTTGGAGCCCGTGGCATCCATGACGGCCATCATGGCCAGGATGCCCAAGCCCACGTCGATACCGCCGAACAGGCCCGTGATGATCAGGGCTCGCCATGTACGGTGCAGCCGGTCGGTGCCTTCTTGGACCGTGTTCTGAAATTCTTGGACCAGCTCGTCCTCGAGGGGCTGGTCGGTGCGGCCGGAGGCCCTGCGCTTGGTTTCACTGCTCGACTGGTCGGACATGAGCAAATGGTAAGTCAACTTTGCTCCCGCCCGGAGCATCATGCATTTGCGGCGCGTAGATTCTTCTCATGGACGGAGAACAGATCCAGCGCTACGCCTCCGAGATCGCTGCGGAGTTGCCCTCGGCCGAACAGGACTCCCCGTTCGGAGATGAGACCGCGGTCTACCGAGTGGCCGGCAAGATCTTCATTCTTGTGGCGTCCCCGTACGGCAGGCCGCTGGTGAATCTTAAGGTGGATCCCGAGCACTCCGTGGCCCTGCGCCAGACCGTGGAGGGTGTCGAACCCGGCTGGCACATGAACAAGAAGCACTGGATTTCTCTAGTGGGTTCAGAACAGCTCACTGAGGAACTCGTCACGGAGCTGGTGCACGAGTCCTACGAGCTGATAGTCGAGTCCCTACCCAGGAAAAACAGGCCGGTGGAATACCGCTTCAAGGCCAACTGAATAGCGCTTCTATTCGTGCGTTAAGAATTAAAGGTTCCGTTTGAGTCACGACCCTTGCAAAATCAATAGAAAGGGTGCTTACTGTATATATGGAACGTGGCTCAGAGCACTGCTCGTACGGTACTTACAAGTGGATCCAGGGTGCCGTACCAACCGCGATTCCAGGACGTCACTGTGGCGCCCGTTCATGGCCCACCACGTCGAGCTGCACCTTAGCTAGGTGCAACGGCGGTTCACCGGGACGACGTCCATGAGCGGAAGGGGCGGGTACCGGCGCGATCATTCGGGGGAGAACTTCGCGTCCGTACCCGCTCCGTGGCTTCAGTGACGTTCCCCGTGTCAGCCCTGACCAGTGAACTCCGGCTTGCGCTTCTCCTGGAACGCCGCGAAACCTTCCGCGTAGTCCTCAGTTGAGCACAGTGCCGCCTGCGCCTTGTTCTCCGAGGCTATGGAGTCCCACAGGCCCACCTTGGAGTCGCGCACCTGAGCCACCAATTTCTTGGACGCCACGTAAGCCTGGGTGGCACCCTTGGCGGCCTTGGAGACGCGCTTCATGGTGAAGTCCAGCAGCTCGTCACCGGGGACGGAACGAGAGAACAGCCCGGCGGTCACGGCTTCAGCGCCCTTCATCATTTCCGCCGTATAAATCAGATCCAGGGTGCGGTGAGCGCCCAGCCGCTCGGTGAACAGCGCGTGCCCACCCGAATCGAGCGTGGCACCCAAGTTGGCGAACGGCGACCCGATGGTTGCATCCTCCGCCACGTACACGACGTCCGTGGCAATCGCCAGGCCCAGCCCCACGCCCAGGCACGCGCCGTGCACGGCTGCGAACGTCGGCGCCGGGAACTCGGACATCTGCTGCAGCAGCGGCTGGACCTTGCCGGACAGGTACGCATCCGTGTCATCGGTGGCCGGATCCACGTGCGAGATATCGCGGCCCGCGCAGAACGCCCGTCCCTCACCGCGCAGCACCAGCGCGCGCACCCCGGCCTGCTCGGCCTCGGTATAAGCCTCGCGCAACTCGTCCAGCGCGGCAGCATCCAGCGAGTTCAGCTTCTTGGGTGCGTTGAGCACCACGTGGGCGATGTCGTCCTCGATCGTCAGATCAATCATGGGGTTCTCCTTGCGATTCGGTTCCTACGCCCGGTCTCGACCGTGGCGAGCGGGCACATACGACGACGACGCCGCGCGGGTACCAGCGCGGCGTCGTCAGCAAAGCACACGAACTCAGGCGTCGAAGTCGACGCTCAGTTCCTTGGACGTGGGGCGGGTCTGGCAGGTCAGTACGTAACCGGCATCCACCTCGTCCTTCTCGAGGGCGAAGTTCTCCTCCATCTCGAACTCGCCATCGGTCACCTTGGCGCGGCACGTACCACACACGCCGCCGGCGCAGGCGAACGGAACGTCCGGGCGCACGCGCAGTGCGGCGTTGAGGACGGTCTCGTTGGCTGACATCGGGGACTCGACCTCGCCGCTGGCGCCGTCGAGATTGAAGGTGATCTTGTAGTTGTCACCCTTGGGGTCGGCCTTGACCACGCGACCCTGCTGACCCTGCGGTGCGGCCGGCTTGCCCGTGGTGAACAACTCGAAGCGCACCTTGGACTCGTCCACGCCGCGTTCCTTGAGGGTGTCGCGGCACATCTGGACCAGCTCGAACGGACCGCACAGGAACCACTCGTCTGCGGTGTTCACCTGAATCACGTGATCCAGCAACTCTTCCAACTTGTCGTGGTCGATGCGACCGGACATCAGCGGCGAGATGCGCTGCTCCCGGGAGAGCACGTGGTGGATGGCCACACGCGAGGGGTACTTGTCCTTGAGGTCACCGAGTTCCTCGGCGAACATCACGTCCATCGAGGAGCGGTTCGCGTAGACCAAGTCCATGGAAGCGGTGTCCGAGGCCCGCAGGATTGCCCGGGCAATGGACATGATGGGGGTGATGCCGGAACCGGCGGCGAAGGCCACCAGGTGAACGTTCTTGTTCTTGGCCACCTCCTTGCGCGCCAGTTCCTCCGGGTTGTTCATGGAGGTGATGTTCACCTTGGACGTGAAAGCGCCCTGCGGGTTCATCACGTCCAGGACGTCGCCGACCTTGAGCTGCTCGTTGGCCCACGTGGAAAAAACGCCGCCCATGTCCTTCTTGATGGCCACGCGGATTTCTCCCGGTTTGGGGTCCGCGCAGATCGAGTAGGAGCGGCGCACCTCGTGGCCGTTGATCTGGGCGCGCACAGCAACGTACTGGCCCGGAAGGTAGTCGTAGTCGTCCACGAGGTCCTCGGGCACCGCGAACGTCACCTCCACGGAATCGGAGGTGAGCTTACGCACCTCGGACACCTCGAGGGTGTTGAACGTGCCCCGGCGCTTGGCGGCGGGCTTGGCCTCGCCGGCCTCAGATCCAGTGGCCTCAATGGTTTCGCTCATGTCAGTGCACCTTGAAGTAGTCGAAGGGTTCCTTGCAGTTGTTGCAGACCCACAGGGCCTTGCACGAGGTGGACCCGAAGCGGGTCATCTCTCGCGTGTTCAACGAACTGCAGCGAGGACATTTGACGGACAGGGCCAAACGGACCGGTCCCGAATTGTGCCCGGCGGCCGTGCGGCCGGTGGGCGGGGCAATGCCGTACTCGGTGAGCTTGGCCTGGCCGGCCTCACTCATCCAGTCCGTGGTCCACGCCGGACGCAACACCTGCACAATGCGCACGTTGCGGTAACCGGCGGCCTGAACCACGGTCTCCAGATCTGCGGCCATGGTGTCCATGGCCGGGCAACCGGAATACGTGGGCGTGATCACCACAACGGTCTCGTCCTGGCCCGCGTACGCATCACGCAGCACACCCAGATCCTCCAGCGTGAGCACGGGGATCTCGGGATCGCACACGGTCGCGGCGACATCCCACAGCTTGGCGTCCTCCGGGTCGGAGGGCCGCTGGGACGGGCCCAGCGGCAACTCGCGCGGAGCGGCGTCGTTGCGAAGTACGGAATCGGAAGAAACACGTGAGGTCATTCAGATCACCACTTAGCTCCGGGGTGCTTCCGCGCGAGGTACTGCATCTCGGCCAGGATGTAGCCGCGGTACTCCGAGTACTCACCGTCGCGCGGAGAGTCCGACAAACGAGCCTGCGTGACCTTGGGAACCTCGAGCTCCGCCTCGGCCAGCAGCGCCTCGATACGCTTCATGGTGTTCTCACGCAGTGTGGACGGGCGGACCGCGATGCCCTCGAGTTCGTCGTGCAGCGGCTCGTCAGCGAACAGCTCATCCAGGTAGGGCCACATGTAGTAGAGGCCTTCCTCGATACGACGCTTGGACTCCTCAGTTCCCAGGCCCAGGCGCAGAATCCACTGTGCCGCGTGGTCCTGGTGGTACTCGACCTCCTTGACCGCCTTGTCCGCGATGGCGGCCAGGGTCTGGTCCTGGGAGGACTGCAGTGCCGAGTAGAGCTCGTACTGGTAGAAGGAGAACAACAGCTGACGGGCAATGGTCTGCCCGAAATCACCGTTCTCCTGCTCAACCAGGCGAACCGAGCGGAACTCCTCTTCCTCACGGAAGTACGCGAGGTCATCCTCGGTCTTGCCCCACGCGGAACCCGCGTAGGTCAGCAGGAAGCGGGCGTGGCCGACCATGTCCAGGGCGATGTTGCCCAGGGCAATGTCTTCCTCGAGCTCGGGAGCACGGGAGATCCACCAGCCCAGACGCTGAGCCAGCATCAGGGAATCATCGCCGAGACGCAGTGCGTACCGGGCAACCGGCTCGGATGCCTTGCCGCCCGAACCCGCGATGTCCTCCGCAGTGATCGCGTTACCCGCGGACTGCTTGGTCGCGGAATCGTGTGATGCGAAAGCGCTCACAGGTGCTTCACCCCTTCACTCTTGGTGTAGTAGGTGGCGTGGCGGTAGCTCTTACCCTGAGCGGACTCGAAGTAGCCGCCCTTGGAATCCGGATCGGACGAGGTGATCGCGTCAGCCGGGACGACCCACACGCTGGTGCCCTCGTTGCGACGGGTGTACAGGTCGCGTGCGTTGCGCACGGCCATGGTGGCGTCCGGGGCGTGCAACGAACCCGCGTGCACGTGGGACAGGCCGCGCGAGGACCGCACGAAGACCTCCCACAGGGGCCAGTTACCGGTGGTGTTTTCGCTCATGTTCAGGCTCCGATGAGTTCGGCGGACGCGCGGCCCGCAACAATGCTGACTTCTTCGTTCTCGTCTGCAGACCCTGCTGCCTCGGCAGCGGCCTGCATCTGACGCTTGGCGTAGGCCTCGGCGGCCTCGCGCACCCAAGCGCCGTCGTTGTGGGCCTTGCGGCGGCGCTGCATGCGCTGCACGTTGCACGGACCGGAACCCTTGATCACGGACATGAACTCGTCCCAGTCCAGCTGGCCGTAGTCGTAGTGACCGCGCTCCTCGTTCCACTTCAGATCGGGGTCCGGCAGGGTCAGGCCCAGGGCCTCTGCCTGCGGAACGATCATGTCCACGAAACGCTGGCGCAGCTCATCGTTGGAGAAGCGCTTGATGTTCCACTCCATGGACTGCTGGGAGTTGGGGGAGTCGGCATCCGGCGGGCCGAACATCTGCAGTGCGGGGCCGTAGGTGCGGTTCACGGCGTCCTGGGCCATCTGCTTCTGCTCCTTGGAGCCGTGGGAGAGTTCGTAGAGAATCTCCCAGCCCTGGCGCTGGTGGAAGGACTCTTCCTTGCAGATGCGGACCATGGCGCGGCCGTACGGCCCGTAGGAGGCACGGCACAGGGGAACCTGGTTGCAAATGGCTGCGCCGTCCACCAGCCAGCCGATTGCGCCCATGTCCGCCCAGGTGCGGGCCGGGTAGTTGAAGATCGAGGAGTACTTGGCCTTGCCGGAGAGCAACTGCTCGTTGAGGACCTCGCGGGGGGTGCCCAGGGTCTCGGCGGCGGAGTACAGGTACAGACCGTGGCCGGCCTCGTCCTGGACCTTGGCCATCAGGATGGCCTTGCGCTTGAGGCTCGGTGCGCGGGTGATCCAGTTGGCTTCCGGCTGCATGCCGATGATTTCCGAGTGCGCGTGCTGAGAAACCTGGCGGGTCAGGGTCTTGCGGTAGGCCTCGGGCATCCAGTCGCGGGGCTCGATGCGGGAATCGTCCGCAATGAGCGTGTCGAAGTGCTGCTGGTCCACGGAGTTTTCGGTGGAAGTGGTTTGTTCAGTCATGGTGTCCCTCAGTTCACGGATGAGTTGGGGCGGAGCAAGCTGCCGCGGACTCCGCTTCGATAATAACTGACCGCTCGTTCAGAATATAGCGGTAGGATGTGGTCGTCAACACATAACCTCAGAAATTGTGATCCACTTGACAGGACATCACATTCTGCGATTCCCTACTGACCATTCGGTCATATAATGTGAGGGAGACAACATGCCGGAACATCCGATTCTCCGCGGTGACAAGACCTCGGAGTGGCTGGGGATCACGGTTCACCGTGCGGACCCGGGCCACGCTGTGATCAGCATGACCGTGCGGGAGGAGATGCTCAACGGTTTCGGCATCGTCCACGGGGGCATGATCTTCAGCCTGGCTGATTCGTGCTTCGCCATGGCCTGCAATGACCCCACCGGGGATGGCAGCACCATCACGGTGGCGCAGGGCGTGGACATCAACTTCATTAGTTCAGCTCGAGTCGGTCAGACCCTGACCGCCGAGGGTCGTGAGATCGCCACCACCGGTCGCAGTGGACTCTACGACATGCGCGTCACCGCCGAAGACGGCTCAGTGATCGCTCATTTCCGCGGCCGTAGCCGTACCGTGCCCAATCGTCAGAAAGCTTGAAGGTCATGACCACCTGCTCCGTTCCCAATCCGTACAAGCCCACCAAGTCTGCGGATCCCACGCAGCCGGATCCCGAAGAGACCATGAGCCGGGACCAGATCGAGGCGCTGCAGACTGAGCGTCTCAACTGGACCCTGCACTACGCCTACGAGAACGTCCCGGCGTACAAGGAGCTCTTCGACGAGCACGGCGTGCACCCGGATGACTTCAAGGAACTGGAAGACCTGGCCAAGTTCCCGTACACGGACAAGGAATTCCTGCGGAAGTCCTACCCGTTCAAGTCCTTCGCGACCCCCATGTCCGAGATCCGCCGCATCCACGCGTCCTCCGGAACCACCGGTCAGCCCACCGTGGTGGCTTACACCGAGGATGACCTGGACACCTGGGGCACCCTGGTGGCCCGTTGCTTCCGCATGTCCGGTGTGAAGCCCGGTGACAAGGTGCACAACGTGTACGGCTACGGCCTGTTCACCGGTGGGCTGGGTGCCCACTACGGAGCCGAGCGCCTCGGTTGCGCCGTGATCCCGATGTCCGGCGGCCAGACCGACAAGCAGGTTCAGCTGATCCAGGACTTCCAGCCTGATGCCATTCTGTCCACCCCCACCTACCTGCTGACCATTGCTGATGGCTTCCGCAAGCACGGTATCGATCCGCGTGAAACCTCCATCAAGCACGCTGTGCTCGGTGCCGAGCCGTGGACCGAAGAGATGCGTCACGAGATCGAGAAGACCTTCGACATCACCGCGTGCGACATCTACGGTCTGTCCGAGGTCATGGGCCCCGGCGTGGCCGGCGAGTCCGTGGAAACCAGGGACGGCTCCCACGTGTGGGAGGACCACTTCCGCCCGGAGATCATCGACCCGTTCGATGATCGCGTGCTGGACACCGGCGAGCCCGGCGAGCTGGTCTTCACCGCACTGACCAAGCAGGCGCTGCCGATCATCCGCTACCGCACCCACGACCTGACCCGCTTGCTGCCGGGCACGGTGCGCCCGGGGCACCGTCGCATGGGTCGCATCACGGGTCGCTCGGACGACATGATCATTCTGCGCGGTGTGAACCTGTTCCCGTCCCAGATCGAGGAACTTGCCCTGCAGATCCCGACTCTGTCCCCGCACTTCACGCTGGAGATCACCCGGCCCAAGCGCATGGACCAGATGACCATCCACATCGAACGTCGCGATGAGGTCACCCTCGAGGAGGCCCAGGAGGGCGGCAAGAAGCTCGTGCACGAGATCAAGACCAAGATCGGTTCTTCGGCCGCGATCAACGTGGTGGAGCCCGGCTCGCTGGAGCGCTCCTCCGGCAAACTGCGCCGCATCTACGATCACCGCGATAAGTGATCTCTGATCAGGCATGACGCCGAGCACCGGAGGGTTTCCTCCGGTGCTCGTTGCGTTCGGCTCGCGGTAGCCTGTAGTGATTGCTCAGTAACAGAAAGTAGAGTCCGGTTTCATGCCAGCTCAGCCACGCTCCCTCACACACGACGACGCCGCTTCGGCGCCTCGTCGCGGTCGTCCCGGTTACGACCGGGAGACCTTGCTGGCCGTGTGTGTGGAGGTGTTCAACCGCCACGGTTATGACGCTACGTCCATGGGAACCTTGTCCTCCCACTTGGGTATCTCCAAGTCCGCGATCTACCACCATGTGGCTTCCAAAGAAGAGATCCTGGAGCAGGCGCTCAATCGCGCGTTGGACTCTTTGGAGGAAGTGTTCGATCGGGTTCAGGCCACCGACTCCCGCGCCGTGAACAAGCTTGAGATGATCATCCAGGGTTCCGTCCGGGTGCTCGTGGATCAAATGCCCTACGTGACGTTGCTGCTGCGCCTGCGCGGGAACTCGCCGGTCGAGCTGAAGGCCCTCGAGCGGCGTCGGCAATTGACGCGCATGGTCGAAAACCTGGTGCGTGAGGCCCAGGAAGAGGGCGATGTGCGAACCGATATCTCCGGTAAATCCGCGCCGCGTCTGATGCTGGGCATGGTCAACTCGATCGTGGACTGGTACCAGCCCGATCGCTCCGGAACCGTGGACCAGCTTTCGGATACCGCGGTCAAGATGATCTTCGCCGGTCTGCGGGCGATGTAGCGGCACCTCTCGAGCCACTGCCGAGATCTGAGTCATCCTCAGGCCACCGCCAAGATTTGCGACACTTTCACGCCGCTCAGAGCGGTTCTGGGCGGCTTTAGAGTGTCGGGAATCTGCCCGATCGTGCCGAGCGGCCTCAAAGTGACTGAGATCTGGTCCTAGTCAGGTGGCAGTAACGCA
>NZ_BAAAQA010000008.1:0-57947 GCF_039531425.1 Kocuria atrinae | reverse complement strand
GCGAGTGCGGACTACTCGGCGTCCTCCGGCATGGGCCAGGTCTTGGAGACCAGGGTCAGCACGTCGTAGGTGGCCACGATCTCGTCGTTCTGGTTGGTCAGGCGGGCATCCCAACCGACCTCGCCGTATTCATCGGTCACGCGCGGGGTGATCCGCTTGGCGGTCAGCGTCACGCGGATGGAATCGTCGTAGGTGACCGGGGTGATGAAGCGCAGGTTCTCCAGGCCGTAGTTGGCCAGCACCGGTCCCGGGGCGGGCTCCACGAACAGGCCCGCGGCCCAGGAGACCAGCAGGTAGCCGTGGGCCACGCGGCGCGGGAAGAACGGGTTGGCCATGGCGGCCTCCTCGTCCGTGTGCGCGTAGAACGTATCTCCGGTCTTCTCCGCGAATTCCAGGATGTCCTCGAGCTTGACCTCGCGCAGGTCGGACACCAGCTGATCGCCAATACGCAGGGTCTCCAGCGACTTACGGAACGGGTGCTCGCCCGTGCCGTTCTCCACGTCTTCACGGGTCACGGTGTTGGCGGTTGCGCCCCAGTGCCACTGACCGGTGATGCCGGTGAGCAGATCCGGGGAGCCCTGGACAGCGGTGCGCTGCATGTAGTGCTTCACGGCGCGGATGCCGCCCAGCTCCTCACCGCCGCCGGCGCGACCGGGTCCACCGTGCACCAGGTGCGGAACGGGGGAGCCGTGACCGGTGGAGGTTTTGGCGTCATCGCGGTCCAGGAACAGCACGCGTCCGTGGTGGGAACCGATGCCTGCCGCAAACTCGCCCGCCAGCTCGGGCGAGTGGGTGCACACCGTGGCCACCAGGGAGCCGCCGCCCAGGGCGGCGATCTCCACGGCGTCGGAGACCGAGCCGTCGTAGCTGATCACGGAGGTGACGGGGCCGAAGGCCTCGACCTCGTGCACGGCCGGCGTGCGGGCGTCATCGAAGGACAGCAGGGTCACGGGGAAGAACGCACCCTCGGAAGGAACCGAGGACAGCGCCTCAGGGCCACCGAACTCCACCACTGCGCCGGCATCGATCAGAGTGCGCACGGAGCGGGAAACTTCTGACTGTTGCTCGTCGGAGGCCAGGGCACCAACGGTGGTTTTCTTGGAGCGGGGGTCGCCCACCTTGGCGCGTTCGGACACGCGGGCCTCGATGGCGGAGATGACGGCCGAGCGCATCTCCTGCGGGACGATCACGCGGCGCACGGCGGTGCACTTCTGACCGGCCTTGGCGGTGATCTCCAGGACGACCGACTTCACGAACGCCTCGAACTCGGGCGAATCTGCGGTGACGTCCGGGGCCATGATCGCGGCGTTGAGGGAGTCGGTTTCCGCAGTGAAGCGCACGCCCTTGTCCTGCACGTTCGTGTGCGAGCGCAGGGACTTGGCGGTCGCGGCCGAACCGGTGAACGCAACGTGGTCGCGGGCGTCCAGGTGGTCGAGCAGATCGCGGGCCGAGCCGGAAATGAGCTGGAGCGAACCCTCGGGTAGGAGGCCGGAATCCAGCATCAGGCGCACGCAGGCCTCGGTCACGTAACCGGTGGGCGTTGCGGGCTTCACAATGGACGGCACACCCGCAATGAACGCCGGGGCGAACTTCTCGAGCATGCCCCATACGGGGAAGTTGAACGCGTTGATCTGCACGGCCACACCGGGAATGCGGGTGTAGATGTGCTCGCCCAGGAATGAGCCGTCGCGCGACAGTTGCTCCACGGCGCCGTCGACGATCACGTTGGAGTTGGGCAGTTCACGGCGTCCCTTGGATGAGAACGTGAACACGGTGCCGATGCCACCGTCGATGTCGATCAGGTGATCCTTGGCAGTGGAACCCGTGGCGTAGGAGATCTCGTAGAGCTCATCCTTGTGCTCGGTCAGGTACTGCGCGAGCTTCTTGAGGATCAATGCTCGGTCATGAATGCGCAGCTTGCCCAGGTACTCCTGGCCCACCGTGCGGCCGTATTCAATGGCGGCGGCGGTGTCCAGACCGTCGGTGCTGACGCGGGCCACGAGCTCGCCGTTCGCCGCATTGTTCACATCCGCAACTCGCTCCGGGTTCTCCGGCCGCCACCACTGGCCGCTCACGTAGCTGGGGAGGATTTCGATGTCCTGGGTTTTGGTTTGGGTGCTCACGCGCCGGTCCCTTCTCAACACTTCTAGCCGAACGATCGGTCAGTATTTAGTCCAGGATAACCTAGGTCACAACAGCGCACCACCGTTTTTCGGGCAACGACGCCGCTCGGGTACCTTGCGCAGGCAGCGCACCGCGGCGGCGTCGGACGCCAAGCTAAGGAGGAACCATGCACGAGGACCCCACCCCGGCGGACATCCGCGCGGACCAGGACCGGAAGAACCGGGAAAAGCTCCCCTTCGAGGACGCGGACGGTCAGCCCTACGAGCCGTGGACAATTCAACTGGGCGAGCTGGACCGGAAAATGGGCGTGGTGATCGAGGAACAGTCCGCCGAGCGAGTGGTGGCCACCATGCCCGTGGAGGGTAACCGGCAGTCACTGGGGTTGTTGCACGGTGGCGCATCCGTGGCCCTGGGTGAGGCACTGGGTTCGTGGGCCGCGGTGATTCACGCGTCCACGTTCGGCAAGGTGGCCGTGGGTGTGGACATCAATGCGACCCACCACGCCTCCGCACGCTCCGGCATGATCCGCGGCGTGGCCACAGCCATCCACCTGGGCCGTTCGGCCACCACCCACGAGGTGGTCATCAGCCACATCGACACCGGCAAGCGACTGTGCACCATCCGCATCACCAACTTCCTCAAGGACACCGAGAAGAAGTCCTGACGGGCTCTGCAACTTCGACGCCGCGGCACCTTTCGACCGGAAGGTGCCGCGGCGGCGTTGTTGCTGGGGATTTCTATGTGAGGCAAATGCAGCCGCGCAGTCTCAGGTGAGGTAAATGCAGTTCCGGGGCCCTGAATCAACGTTTTCTCCACACCAGATTTCACTGCTGCAGTTTCCTCACATCACACTGCGCATGCAGGTTGCCCGGTGGGTCATGATCCACCGGGCAACCTGACCGCCGTCGAGATGACTTTGCAGGAACCGCTTAGAACTGCGCGGTCTCCGTGGAATCCGCCAACGCCGTGGTCGAGGAGTCGGGGTTCACGGCCTGGGACACCAGGTCGAAGTACCCCGTGCCCACCTCGCGCTGATGCTTTGTGGCGGTGTAACCGCGTTCCTCGGCGGCGAACTCGCGCTCCTGCAACTCCACGTAGGAGGTCATCTGGTTGCGGGCGTAACCGTGAGCCAGATCGAACATCGAGTAGTTGAGGGCGTGGAAGCCGGCCAGGGTGATGAACTGGAAGCGGTAGCCCATGGCGGACAGCTCGCGCTGGAACTTGGCGATGGTCTCATCGTCCAGGTGCTTCTTCCAGTTGAAGGACGGTGAGCAGTTGTACGCGAGCATCTGGTCCGGGAAGTCCTCGTGGACGGCGTCGGCGAATTTGCGGGCAAGCTCGAGGTCCGGGGTGCCGGTCTCCATCCAGATCAAATCCGAATACGGTGCGTACGCCTTGGCGCGGGCCACGCAGGGCTCCAGGCCGTTGCGGACCTTGTAGAAGCCCTCGGAGGTGCGCTCGCCGGTGATGAACTCGGCGTCCTGCTCGTCCACGTCGGAGGTGATGAGGGTGGCTGCCTCGGCATCGGTGCGGGCAATGATCAAGGAGGGAACGTCCTCGACATCCGCGGCCAGGCGGGCGGCATTCAGGGTGCGCACGTGCTGCTGCGTGGGAACCAGGACCTTGCCACCCAGGTGGCCGCACTTCTTCTCGGAGGCCAGCTGATCCTCCCAGTGCACTCCCGCCGCGCCGGAATTGATCATGGACTTCATCAACTCAAATGCGTTGAGCGGACCGCCGAAGCCGGCCTCCGCATCCGCCACGATCGGGGCCATCCAGTCATCGACCGTCTTGATGCCCTCGGAATGCTCGATTTGATCCGCGCGGCGCAATGCGTTGTTGATGCGCTGCACCACCTGCGGCACCGAATTGGCGGGGTAGAGCGACTGGTCCGGGTAGGTCTGCCCGGCCAGGTTCGCGTCACCGGCAACCTGCCAGCCGGAGAGATAAATGGCCTTGAGGCCGGCCTTGACCTGCTGCACCGCCTGGTTGCCGGTCAGAGCGCCCAGAGCATTGATGTAATCCTCCGTGTTGAGCAACTGCCAGAGCCGGTCTGCACCGCGACGGGCGAGGGTGTGCTCCTCTCGAAAGGAACCCTGCAGACGCAGGACCTCCTCGGGCGTGTAATCACGGGTGATGCCCAGCCAGCGGGGATTCTCGTCCCAGTCCTGCTGAATTTCCTGGGC
This sequence comes from Kocuria atrinae, assembly GCF_039531425.1. Taxonomy (NCBI): domain Bacteria; kingdom Bacillati; phylum Actinomycetota; class Actinomycetes; order Micrococcales; family Micrococcaceae; genus Kocuria; species Kocuria atrinae. The sequence goes on along the minus strand of NZ_BAAAQA010000008.1, from coordinate 53,637 downwards.
AGTGCGCTGATTGCTGTTCATGGGGTTCATAACGGGCTCCTTCGTCCGTGCGATACGACGGCTGTTCGTTGAACGTCCGCCGCTCTGTGCCTTGTAATTACTACTTTGGTGGATTTTCAGCGGGCTGCCCCCAGAAGTTTGGGTGAAGAAACGCGGTTCTTCACGTTCTGCCATCTTTCTCGTAAGCTCGTGCCATGGCACCTCGTTCGACGACGCCGCGGAGCCACCGCACCCGCGCCAACGCACCGTCCGTTCCGCCCGCCGGTTTCGCCGTCGACGGCGATCCCGCCGACCCCATCGCCGTGGGCCGCCGCATCCGCTACCGCCGCAAGAGGCTCCGCGTGACCCTGGGGCAGCTGGCCGGTCAGGTGGGGGTGGCGGCGTCGGCGTTGTCGCTGATCGAGAACGGAAAGCGCGAGCCCAAACTCTCCACGCTGGCGGCCATTGCCAAGGCGTTGGACATGACGGTCGAGCAGCTCATCGGTGCCAAGGCGCCGTCCAAACGCATGGAGCTGGAGATCGAGGTGGAGCGCGTGCAGCGCGGACCCATGTACTCGTCGCTGGGATTGCCATCCGTGCGCGTGGGGCCGGGGCTGAGTACCGAGGCGCTCGAGGCCATCGTCGCGTTACAACGGCAACTCGCTCACCGTCTGGATGAACAGGCAGCCACACCCGAGGAAGCCCGGCGCGCCAATACCGACCTGCGGGCGCGCATGCAGAAACTGAACAACTACTTCGAGCGCATCGAGACGATGGCCGGGGAGCTGCTGGCGGCCATCGGGCACGGCGGTGGGCCACTCTCTGAGCACCACATCTCGTCGCTGGTGTCCCACGTGGGGTTCGAGATTCACCAGGTTCCGGATTTGCCGCACTCGACTCGGTCGGTCACCGATCTGCGCAATAGGCGGTTCTACCTGCCGGCGCGCTCGAGTATCGGATCGACCTGGTCCGTGTTGCTGCAGGCCGTGGGGCATTTGTTGCTGGATCACAAGCGTCCCGAGAACTACGGGGAGTTCCTGGAGCAGCGGGTCGAAACCAATTACTTTGCGGCCGCGCTCATGATTCCGGAGTCCTCGGCGGTGAAGCTGCTTTCCGAGTCCAAGGCCCGCCGGGAGCTGTCCGTGGACGATCTGCGGGACGCATTCGCCGTGTCTCACGAAACTGCTGCGCACCGTATGACCAACTTGATGACCCAGCACTTCGGGATCCCCACGCACTTCGAAAAGGTGCACTCGTCAGGGATCATCCACAAGGCCTGGTCGAATGACGGCATCGCCTTCCCCACCGATCACACCGGCGCGGTCGAGGGTCAGCGGGCCTGTCGTTATTTCTCCGCGCGGCAGGCGTTCTCCGCGACCAACCGGCTGCTTTCGCACTTCCAGTACACGGACACTCCCGCCGGCACGTTCTGGTGCTCGGCGCGCGTGGAGCGGTCCACGGACGGTGAGTTCTCCATCGCGTTCGGGGTGCCTTACGAGCACGTCAAGTGGTTCCGAAACAGGGACACCACCGTGCGCAAGCAGTCCACCTGTCCGGATCCCGCGTGCTGCCAAGAGCCGCCCGGCGCGCTCGCGGACACGTGGGACGGCCAGTCCTGGCCCTCGGCCCGGCCTGCGACCCACATGCTTGCGGCCATGCCCGCCGGCGCCTTCCCTGGGGTGGACGAGACCGAGGTCTACCGTTTCTTGCAGCGCCACCAGCCCGCGCCCAGCGTTGATCCCGATCACCACCTCACGTAATCTCCAACACAATCCCGCCGACGACGCCGCGCTCTCGCCTCGAAGCCGAAACTCACGTTTTCGTGACCTCGGCACCCGCGAGCCGAGCGCCGTCGGCAACCCGTGTTCTACCCAATTTGTCTCTGACGAAAGGCAACCCATGAGCTTTGCGACCGCTGACCTGTACGACGAGCACGGTGAGGACCTGCAGTCGGTGACCACCCAGATGATCTCGGTGGGCGGTGTGCACCGGTTCACCGGCCCCATCCGCACGGTGCGCTGCTTCGAGTCCAACGTGGAAGTCAAGAAGCTCGTGGCCACCCAGGGCGAGGGCGCCGTGCTGGTGATCGACGGCCAGGGGTCCATGAGCCGCGCGCTGCTGGGTGACAACGTGGCCCGCACTGCCATGGAGAACGGCTGGGCCGGCGTGATCGTCAACGCCCCCGTGCGCGACCGCGTGGAACTGGGCACGCTGCAGATCGGCGTCAAGGCGCTGGGCACAAATCCCCGCAAGTCAGAGCCCAATGACTCGGGTGAGACGGATGTGATCGTGAACTTCGGTGGTGTGACCTTCCGGCCAGGCAAGACCGTGTGGGCGGATGAGGACGGGATCCTTGTGGAGCGGTGAGATTACCCGTCTCAGGAACTGAATAATTCAGGGTTGTGGCCCCACTTCGTGTGAAGTGGGGCCACAGTCTTTTTCGGGGGTGTCGCCGCTCAGCGGGTCTCTTGGGTGGGTATCAGCTCTTGGCGGTGAAGCCGGAGCCGTCCCAGGTGTATTCGACGGTCTCACCGGTGTCAGTGCCGTTCTCATCCACCTTCTTCTGGATGATGGTGGCCTCACCGTTGGCGTCAATCTTCAAGCCGGAGTTGGAGAACGGTGCTTTCTCCCCCTCGGCCGGAGGCATGCTCCCGTTGGAGTCATAACCCTTCTCGGTCGGGGTCAGCACCGTAACTCCGTCACCGTAGGAGAGGAATACGTTGCCGTGCTTGTCGACATTCGAGCCATTCGCGAGATCCCAGGTCTGACCGGGCAACTTGGGTTCCTGGCCGAAGGTGACCACACCGACTCCATCGGCTGAGGGTACGAAGCCCACGGGGCGACCATCCTGGTACAAGGCGTAGGAGCCTTCACCCGTAGTGGGGGCTGCGCCCGGTGCGCTGGTGACCTCGTGATAGGTCACGACCTCCATGGTGCCGAACTTGGGGTGATCCACGGGGATGCGTGCGGTTTCGGTGCACTGACCGGCACAGGGATCGGTCACCGCGGGAAGCTGCTCGACGCCATCGGACTGTTCGCCGGTAGCGGTCGAGGCCGGATCCGCGCTGGGTGCTGCTGATTCGGTGCTCTGCGGGGCAGTTTCCGCGCCAGAGGCTTGTGCTGTCTGGCTGGCGGGGCTCGACGCCTCACTCGATCCGTCAGTGGGGTTCGCCGTGGCCTCGGTGTCGGCTTGGCCGCAGCCCACCAGCAGCGGGATGGAAAGTGCAGTAGCGGTAATGACAGTAGCTTTCTTCTTCATGATCCTGACCTCCTTGGAGGTGGTTGCCGTTCAGGTGTGTAAAACGATCTTGGTGCGGCTGGTCCGTTCAGCTGTGGCCCCCACTTCGGGTGCCCTGGGGCCACAGCCCTATCGGGGAGTCACCGCTCAGTGGTTTTTCTCGGGGGTTCTTAGCGCACGGGGGCGAAAGAGTTGCCCTCCCAGGTGTATTCAATGATTTGGTCGGTTTCCACACCATCCTTGTCGAACGTCTTTTGCAGGATGGTGGGTTCGCCGGTCTCGTCGATCTTCAACCCGGCGTGATCGAACGGGATCCCCACGCCCTCGGGCTGAGGCAGACTGCCGTGAGAGTTGTAGCCCTCATCGGTGGGCGTCAACACGGTGACGCCGCGGTCGAAGGAGAGGTACACGTTGCCGTACTTGTCAACATTGGAGCCATTGGCCAGGTCCCAGGTTTGACCGGGCAGGGCCGGTGATGTGCCGAAATGCACCACTTCTCCCTCAGTGCCCACGTACCCAACGGGGGTGCCATCCTGATACAAGGCGTAGGAAGCGTTACCGGTGCTCGGTGCAGCACCATCCTCGGAAGTCTGGTTGAAGTAGGCCACTACTTCCATGGCCCCGAACTTGGGGTGATCCACCGGGATGCGGCCGTTCTCCATGCACTGGCCCGCGCACGGATCTTCCACAGCAGGCAATGCGCCAGCGTCGCTCGTCGCTTCACCTGTGGCTGCTTCAGTGGATGCGGGATCCTCGGAAGGCGCCGCGGTATCGGTGCCCTCTGTGGGATCGGCCACGCCGGAGCCCTGTGCAGTCTGGGCGACGGGGCTCGAGGACTCGGTCGAGACGGACGACCCGGCGCTGGAGCTCGCGGAGGCTTCGGTATCTGCCTGGCCGCAGCCAACGAGCAGCGGGAGCGAAAGGGCAGTTGCGGTTGCGATCGTGATCTTCTTGTTCATGATCTGACCTCCTTGGAGGTGGTTGCCGTTCAGGTCACAACCCACACTTCCGGTGGTGGTTTGCAAATGCAACCCGTTGTGATCGAATCGTGATCTCGCTCCAAGACTCCCGGTGACAACGGGATACGGGCGCATCCTTGAGATATCACGGAAGGCGCGCGTCGCACTTAATTAACTCTTGCAAACGAAAAAACTCGGTGGGTAGTTCATGGTTGAACTACCCACCGAGGCGGTGGCCACCGGCGCCAGGGGCCGGGCGGCGTCGTCGTGCGGGACGAGCCGTGCGCGACTACGAGTAGTCGTAGAAGCCCTTGCCGGACTTCTTACCCAACTCGCCGCGCTCGACCATGTCGCGCATGAGCTGCGGCGGCGCGAAGCGGGGGCCGAGCTTGGACTCGAGGTACTCCGCGATACCCAGGCGCACGTCCAGGCCCACGATGTCCGTGAGCGCGAGCGGGCCGATGGGGTGCTTGTAACCGAGGACCATGGCGTTGTCGATGTCCTCGGCGGAGGCCACGCCTTCTTCGACCATGCGGATGGCCTCAAGGCCCAGTGCGACGCCCAGACGGGACGACGCGAAACCGGGGGCGTCGTTCACAGTCACCGGCGTCTTGCCGATGCCGGCGACCCACTCGAGGGTGAGCTTCTGCAGTTCATCGCTGGTCTGCTGGCCGATCACGATCTCCACGAGCTTGGAGGCCGGGACCGGGTTGAAGAAGTGCAGACCGCAGAAGCGCTCGGGGCGCTTGAGCTCGGCGGCCAGCCCGTCCACGGACAGCGAGGACGTGTTGGTGGCCAACCATGCGCTCTCGGACAGGTTCGCCTCGACCTGCTGCAGCGAGGAAACCTTGAGGTCCCAGATTTCGGGAACGGCCTCGATGACCAACTCGCACTCGGAAAAATCAGCGTGGTCCAGGCTGACCGTGAAGTTCTCGGCCCACGCGTCGAGGTTGCCGTCGATCTTGCCGCGCTCGAGGGACTTGGCCAGGTCCGACTCAACTCGCTCCTTGGCGCCCTGGGCGGCCTGAGGATTGGCCTCAACCACCGTGACCTTGGCGCCGGAGATCAGGAACGCGTGCGCGATGCCCGCACCCATGCGGCCACCGCCCAGCACGCCGACCTTGGCGGGAACGGTGCCCTTGGTCTCTTCGCTCATTTCTTGTTCTCCTTCTTCCGGTCCAGGAACGCCTGCATCCGGTCAAACTTGGCTTGTGATTCGAACAGGATCGCCTGCGCGAGTTCATCCACGTGAGGGTGGGATTCGCGCGGCATGTGGAACACGCGCTTGGACACGCGCACGGCCAGCGGGTCCTGCTTGCCGATGCGGTCGGCCAGGGCGTGCGCAGCGTTCACCAGCTCGTCCGGTTCATGGATTTCCGTGATGAGGTGCGCGGCCAACGCTTCTTCAGCGTTGAGAACGCGTCCGGCCAGCACGATCTCCTTGGCCACCGGCTCGCCCGCGAGTTCCTTGATGCGCCACAGCGCGCCTGCCGCGGCGATGATGCCCAAGCCGGTTTCCGGTTGGCCGATCTTCACGTAAGGGGTGCCCAGGCGGAAATCCGCGGCCCACGCGAGTTCCGCGCCGCCACCCAGCGCGTAGCCGTCCAGTGCCGCAATCACAGGCATGGGCAGCTTGGCGATCCGGTCGAAAATCTGCGAATTCACCCCGCGCAGCGCGTCCTCACGACGCCGCTCGCGCAGTTGCGCAATATCCGCACCCGAGGCGAAAATCCCCTTCCCGTTCACTTCCGTGCCGGACAGGATCATGATCTTCGGGTTGCGTTCCAGGTAACCGCACACGGTGTGCAGCTCGTCGACCATGGTCTGGTCAATCGCATTGCGCACACCGGGGCGGTCCAGGATCACGTGCAGGCGATCCTCGGTTTCCTCCAGGCGCAAGGCGGTGAAGTCACCCTGTAGGCCCTGGTCCTCGCCGTTCGACGACGTCGCTTGTTCGCTCATGCGGGCATCACACCTTCTCCACGAGCATGGCGGCACCCTGGCCAACACCGATGCACATGGTGGCCAAGCCCTTGTCCGCGTTCTCGCGTTCCATGCGACCCAGCAGGGTGATCACAATGCGGGAGCCGGAGGAACCCAGCGGGTGGCCCAGTGCAATGGCACCGCCGTCGCGGTTGACGATGTCCGGGTTCAGGCCCAGGCGGCGGATCGAGGCCAGGGACTGGCTGGCGAACGCTTCATTGATCTCCGCGGCACCAAGGTCGTCCACGGACCAGCCTGCGCGCTTGAGAACCTTTTCGGTCGCCGGGACCGGGCCAAGCCCCATGATCTCGGGAGCGAGGCCGGCGGAAGCGCCGTCGATCACGCGGGCGCGAGCCTTCAGGCCGTACTTCTCGATGGTGCTCTCGGACGCCACGATAATGGCGGAAGCGCCGTCGTTGAGGGAAGAGGCGTTACCGGCGGTGACCACGGAACCACCCTTGACCACGGGGCGCAGCTTGGCCAAAACGTCCGGGGTGGAGCCGGGACGGGGGCCCTCGTCGGTGTCGACCACGGTCACGGCGCCCTTGCGGCCCTTGACCTCGACCGGGACGATCTCGTCCTTGAAATGACCGGCCTCGATAGCGGCGATGGCCTTTGCATGGGATTCAGCGGCGAACTCGTCACAGTCCTCGCGGGAGATGTTGTCCAAGCGGGCAACTTCCTCCGCCGTCTCCGGCATGGAGTAGGTGGCCTTGCCGTCGCGGGACAGCGGGCCGTCCTCGAACTTCTCGTTCACGAAGCGCCAGCCGATGGAAGTATCGAAGGCTTCGCCGGGCTTGGCGAACGCGGTCTTCGGCTTCTCGACGACCCACGGAGCGCGGGACATGGACTCCACGCCGCCGGCGACCACGATATCCGCGGCGCCGGACTTGATCATCTGGGAAGCGATGGTGATCGCGGACATGCCGGAGGCGCACAAGCGGTTCACGGTGATGCCGGGGACGGTGTCCGGGAAACCGGCCAGCAGCCAGGCCATGCGGGCCACGTTGCGATTTTCTTCGCCGGCGCCGTTGGCGTTGCCGAGGATGACCTCGTCAACGTCTGCGGGATCAATGCCGGCGGCTTCAACCACGGACTTGATGCAGAGGGCGGCCATGTCGTCAGGGCGAACGGAGGACAGTGCCCCGCCGTAACGACCTACGGGGGTTCGGGCCCCTCCGACTAGAAAAGCTTGCGGCATCGTGGACATGCTGTCTCCTTCGCAGGGGCAATAACTGACCGATCGTTCATCTAAAGATTCCACGATTTTGTGAGCTACGTCAATACGATCGGTCGGGATTGCGAGATTCGGACTTTTTCGGCTCCAGTGCGTTCGGCTCCATGTTGAGGGTTGGAGCTGAATGACCTGCGAATGCGATGTGGCCGGACCCGCGAAGGATCCGGCCACATCAGCTATTCAGTTGCATGCACTGCGCGGAGCTTTACCGGCGGTGCTGCGGGGCATTGCTGTCCATGTCTTCGGGCAGTACCGGGGGAACTTCTTCGCCCGGGTGCTTGGCAATGAATTCCTCGTGCACTTCCTCGATGTGCAGGTCGCGGCCCTGGTCCGACTTGCGGACGAAGCACACGGCCGTGAAGGACACGACAGAGAGCAAGGCGATGTAAAGGCCGATGGTCCAGGACTGGCCAGTCTCAGTGAGCAGTAGCTCGGCGATCATCGGCGCAAACGCGCCGCCGATAATGGAACCGAATGCGTAGCCGATCGAGATGCCCGAGTATCGAACGCGAGCAGGGAACATCTCCGCGTACATCGCGGACTGCGGACCGTAGGACGGGCCAAGGCCGATGGTGAGGATAAAGATCGCCGCCGCGAACAGTGGCAGGGATCCGGTGTCCATCATGAACCACATGGGGATGGCCCACAGGATGATGAACCCGTAACCCAGTTGGAAGGTCAGCCTTCGTCCGATCTTGTCGGACATCCAGCCGCCGAGCATCGTGAAGATTAGCCAGCCCACGCCGCCGACCAGCGAGGCAATGAGGGTTTCTGACCGCTCCATTCCGAGCGACTTGGCGCCGTAAGACGCAAAGAATGCGATGACCAAGTAGCCAGCGGCGTTGTTGGCAGCAAAGATCAGGGCAGCGAGGGTCACTTCTCGCTTGTTGGTGCGGAACAACTGGCCCAGCGGAGCGGAAGACTCCTTGGCGCGCTGCTGCATGGCAACGAACACGGGAGACTCATCCACCGCGCGGCGAATCGCGTAGCCGACACCGATCAGCACGACCGAAAACAGGAACGGAACGCGCCAGCCCCAGGATTCGAACTGTTCGGGAGTCAGCATGGAGGTCAGGCCGAACATGAAGAGGGTGGCCATCAGCATGCCCAGGGGCACGCCGATCTGCGGGTAGGCGCCGAAGAGTCCGCGCCTGTGATTGGGGGCGTGCTCTACGGCCATCAGGGCAGCGCCGCCCCATTCACCACCGGCGGAGAAACCCTGCAAGATGCGCAGGAGAACCAGGATGATGGGTGCTGCGATGCCGATTTGTTGGTAGGTGGGAAGCAGGCCGATCAAAGTGGTGGCTGCACCCATTCCGAACAAGGTCATCACCAGGGTGATCTTGCGGCCGTACTTGTCACCGATGTGGCCAGCGACAATGGCGCCGAGCGGGCGGAACAGGAAGCTGATACCCAGTGATGCCCAGGCAAAGATCTGGCCCAGAGCCGCATTTTCTGCACCTGCAGGAGCAAAGTAATGCGTGGCCAGGATGAAGGCCGCTGCCTGAGCGTAGATGAAGAAGTCGTACCACTCGATGGTGGTGCCCACCAGGGTGCCGGCGAGAACCTTGCGCTCTTCGCGGGACATGGTGTGCGCCTGCTGCTGTGCGGGCGGGGAAGCTGCGTTTGTAGCCATGGAAGCTCCAGGATCATGAGTTGCGCGGTCCGGGCCCGGCAAGATCTGCGATTACTGACCGAATGGTCGTTGGAATAGATAGTACTGATGATCGTGACTCGCGTCACTACCTCCGCGCAAAATTATCAAAGGTTTGAGGAAACACGTGTGAGGCGTGGCGCCATGGTCCTGCGCTGACCAGCTATTTCGGTGTTCACCGGGCATGGGTTGGGCAAACAAATTCTGTCCGCTCGGGGCGTGTCCCCGCCCATAGCGCTGGGACTTCTCATCGGATTGCGGCGGCCATCGTCCTTAAAGCCGTGTGGCCCGTCAGTATGACGGGCCACACGTGGTTCAGGCGGCGAGCGGCGTCGTCGATGAATTGCCGACGCCGCTTGCGAACCTTGCTAGAACAAGCGCTCGGTCGCAAGGCGCGAGCCTTCGACCAGGGAATCAAGCTTGGCGAGCGCGATCGAGGGGTGAATGCGACCGCCCAGGCCGCAGTCGGTGGACGCGATGACGTTCTCGCGACCCACCACGGACGCGTACTGCTCGATGCGGTCGGCCACGAGCTCCGGGTGCTCCACCACGTTGGTCGAGTGAGAGACGAAGCCGGGGTAGACCACCTTGCCCTCGGGGAGCTTGTGGTCCTTCCAGACCTTCCACTCGTGTCCGTGACGGGGGCTGGACGCCTCGAAGCTGTAGCCGCCGGCGTTGATGGTGAGCATGAGGTCCACCAGGTACTTGAACTCGAGGTCAGTGGTGTGCGGGCCGTGCCACGATCCCCAGCACAGGTGGAAGCGGATCTGGTCCTCGGGCAGGTCGCGCAGGGCGTAGTTGAGGGCGTCCACGCGGATCTTGGTGAAGGCCAGGTAGTCCTCCACGGTGGGCTCGGGGTTGATCTGGTCCCAGGACTCCGCAATGGAGGGGTCGTCGATCTGAACCGTCAGGCCGGCATCGACGATGGCCTTGTACTCCTCGCGCATGGCGTCCGCGCAGGCGTATACGAGCTCTTCATCGGTCGAGTAGTACTCGTTGCGAACACGCGCACAGGAACCCGGGGACAGCGCGGCCACGAAACCCTGCTGGGCGCCGGTCTCGGTCATCGCGTCCTTGAGGCGGCGGATATCACCGGCCACGGCGTCCTGACCGGTGTAGGTCAGGGGGCCCGTGATCTTGGGTTGAGCAACTGAGGCGCGGTGCGCGAGGACGCCCGCAGTGGGGTCCTCGTAGGCCTCGCGGAAGCGAGCGCGATCGCGGCGGTCCGGGAAGCTGGTCAGAACAATGTTGCCGGGGGAGGAACGCTTGACCTCTGCGTCCTTCCAACGGTCCTCGTTGGTGGGGGTCAGCCCGCCCAGGCGGGAGAACGAGTAGTTCCACCACGCGCCGTAATCCACGGAGGAGGACATGGCGTGGCCGTATTCGCCGTCATTGACGATGTCCAGGCCGATCTCACGCTGCTTGCGGACGATGTCGATCACGCCGTTGTCGAGCGCGGCATCTAACTCCTGGGCGGAGGCCTCGCCCTCCTGGAAGCGCCTATTGGCCTCCAACAGATCAGGGGTGCGGGGCAACGATCCCACGTGCGTGGTCTGAATGCGATCGGTGTTCTGTGGCATGAACTAACAGTCCTTTCCATCGGTCCTGGCGGTAGCACCGTGGGCTGAATCCCGGGTTGCTGCGGCGTCAACGAGCCAGATCTCTCGGCCGCTCTGGATGGGTACCTTCTCATCAAACATCATGGGTGGGTGGTCGGGCCAATTGTGGCGCGCGTCGCGACACCTCGGATCCCTTGGTGGCACCCGTAGGATGAAATCAACGATAAATCAGTGATGCAGCTCACGGGCGGGTGCTACGAGTCCGCCCAGTAGGAGGACAAATGACCGAGAACGCCAATGATGTTGTGATCGTCAACGGGGCGCGCACGCCGCAGGGCAAGCTGATGGGGGCGCTGGCGTCTCTGAGCGCTGTGGATCTGGGCGCGCACGCCATCAAGCACGCGGTGGAGCGCTCGGGCGTCTCGCCCGAGACCGTGGATTACGTGTACATGGGCAACGTGGTGCAGGCCGGTAATGGCCAGAATCCGGCCAAGCAGGCCGCTGTGGAGGCGGGTCTTCCCATGAACGTTCCCGCCATGACCCTGAACAAGGTGTGCCTGTCCGGTTTGGTCGCGGTGACCGAGGCGGCCCGGATGATTCGCGCGGGTGAAGCGTCTGTGGTGGTGGCCGGTGGCATGGAGTCCATGACCAACGCGCCTCACCTCGCGCTCGGCTCCCGCAAGGGCAAGCCCTACGGGGATATGACGCTGGCTGATTCGTTGGCTAACGATGGTCTGGTGGATGCCGCTCTGGGCGTCGCGATGGGTGAGCTCACCGAGACCGGCAATTCCGAGCGCTCGATCGGCCGCGAGCAGCAGGATCAGATTGCCGCGCGCAGCCACCAATTGGCGGGAGAAGCGCAGTCCTCGGGAGTCTTCGCGGACGAGATCGCCCCGCTGGAGATCCCGCAGCGCAAGGGAGACCCGGTCACCGTGTCCGAGGATCAGGGCGTTCGCCCCGAGTCCACGGCCGAGGGTCTCGGCAAGTTGCGTGCCGCCTTCACCAAGGACGGCACCATTACAGCGGGTAATTCGTCCCCTATTTCCGACGGCGCCGCTGCCGTTGTCCTGACGACGCGCGCCTACGCCGAGGAGCACGGTCTGTCCTGGCTGGCCGTGGTGGGCAAGCCGGGTCAGGTTGCGGGGCCGGATACGTCGTTGCACTCGCAGCCTTCGCGAGCCATCGAGCACGCCGTGGAGCGCGCCGGGTGGTCCGTGGACGAGCTGGACTTCGTGGAGATCAATGAGGCCTTCGCGGCCGTTTCCGTGCAATCGGTCGATGACTTGGGGATTCCTCTGGACAAGGCCAACATTCACGGCGGTGCCATTGCCCTGGGTCACCCGATTGGTGCGTCCGGTGCTCGCCTGGCTTTGCACGCGGCACTCGAGCTGGCGCGCCGTGGTTCCGGCAAGGCCGCAGTGTCCCTGTGCGGTGGTGGTGGTCAAGGAGAAGCGTTGCTGCTGAGCCGCTAATTCCGCGTGTTTCCACAATCCGGATAATGGAATAGTTATTCCATTATCCGGATTTGTGCTGCATACTCGGTGGACGAGACCTACGCCACACTCAGGAGATACCACCGATGACTCAGACTCACGCCCTCAATGGACCGGCATGGATTGTCGTACCCGCCGATCAGCCCGAGCAGTTCGCTGAGGCCGCACAGGCGGCGGACGTGGTGGTGCTGGACCTCCATAACGGCGTGCTGCCACGGGACAAGGAGTTCGCACGCCAGTGCATCCTGGAATGCCCGTTGGATCCGGCGCGCACGGTGATCCGGGTGAACCCGGTCGGCACCGATGAGCACACCGCGGATCTGCAGGCGTTGGAAACCACAACCTATCGGCGCGTGGTCGTCCCACAGGTCGAATCCGCTCAGCAGATTGCGGGGCTGTCCGGCTATGAAGTCGTGGCGTCGATCGACTCTCCCGAGGGTGCTCTGGCCCTGGGTGAGGTTGCCGGCGCGAGCGGCGTCGTCGGATTGGTGTGGGGCTCCGAGGACTTGATCGGGAACCTGGGCGGACTCACGAGTCGCAAGTGCAATGGTGCGCTGCGCGATATTTCGCTGCACGTGCGCTCGCAGACGCTCCTGCACGCCAAGGTCAATGGGATTTTTGCAGTCGACGGCATCTTCCTGGACGTCGAAAATCTGGAGGGCTTGCTGGGAGAGACGCTGGATGCCTCCAGCTCTGGCTTCAATGCCAAGGGCGGCGTGCACGTCTCCCAGATGGCTGTCATCAAGGAGGGCTTCCTCCCCAAACCGGACAAACTCGACTGGGCTCGCAGCGTGGTGGAGGCGGCCCCGGAGCAGCGGGGATCCTTCCGGCACGGGGCGCAGATCGTCGACGCGTCCGTGATTCGACTGGCGGAGCGCATGGTGGCACGAACGGACGCAAATGCTGCGGTGACGTCCTAGCCCGAGAGCGGCTTGCCGGGGTGCTACTTACGCGTCTTGGCGCCGATAACCGTACGGTGGTCCATGATCTTGTCGAGCAGACTGATGAGGAGTTCGCGTTCCTGTTCGGTGAGAGCTTGGCTCCAGTCGTTCTCGCGGGAGTTCTGCAGCGCGAAGATCTCTTGGATCTTGCTCTGACCCGTTTCGGTCAGGTGCAGGATCAACGAGCGGCCGTCATCTTCGGACGCCTGCTTGACCAGTAGCCCCTTGGACTCCAGGTTTCCCGCGAGATTCGAAACCGCCGCACGACTCATGCCCATGAGTTCCGCCGCGCGATGCGGTGTCAGCGGGCCTGCAACCCAGAGTGCGAACAGCATGCGGTAACTGGCCCACGTGCCTCCAGCGGGGCGGTGGATGGATGACTCGAAGTCATAAATCACGGAGGAGGATGCCCGGAACAGCGTGACGAACAGGCGGTTGGCCGTGACGTCCGATTCCGGAAACTCCTGGGAGATGCGCGACGCAGCGGCGTTCGCGAACTGCCAGTAATCCGGGTTCGCCACGTTGGGGGCGTCGTCAGGTGTGGGCATGGTTCAAATTTAGTGTGGATCCCAGTCGTTCGGGGAGTTTCCCTTGGTCGGGCAGGTTGTTAGACGTTTTATTACCTGCCGAATCCCCGGTTGTCATTCCGGGTGCGTCATTCGGGTCGCGACCAATTGATCAGCTTGCTGAATGGTTGAACAATGAGAACAACTGACGAATATCGCGCTGAGGAGTGAGGGGCATGTCCACCGTTGAGCCGAACGCAGAGGGGCGCGCGCAAACGGAACGCAGCGGCGTCGTCGACACCCGGGACGAGCGGCGGCCAGGCAAAAGGATCGTGCTCTCGGGATTCTTATTCGGCTGTGGCATCGCGGCCTCGATCGTCGACCTGTTCATCTTCCATCTGGGCTTGCAGTGGCACCACTTCTACGACCTGTCCACCCATGAGGTTGCGTTGCTGGCCGATGGGCTTTTCCACGCCTTCGGTTGGTTCATCACGGTGTGGGGCCTGTTCCTACTGGCTGATATCCGGCGCCGCGGAGGCGTGAACTGGAAACGCTGGGTGGGAGCGGTGGTGCTGGGCGCCGGCTCGTTCCAACTGCTGGACGGCGTGCTCAACCATAAGATTCTCGGTATCCACCAAATTCGATACGGCGTGGACCTGCTGATGTACGACGTCGTGTGGATCGGTTCCGCACTCGTGCTTATGGTGGTCGGCTGGCTGGTGTTGCGGTTGACCAGCCCCGCCCGCCGCGCCCGCTGAGCAGTTCGATGCACACTCACGATTCCTCATCCTCACCGGTCACATCGTTGGACGGGTGGTTCGTCTTCGAGGTGTTAGTCGTAGCGCTGCTGCTGATCGCGGCCGCCGGGTACGCCTGGTTCTTATGGGCTGGGCGGCATCGGAGCGCGTGGCCCCTACACCGGCCCATTCTGTTATACCTGGGGCTCGCATGCGTTGCCGCGAGCCTGGCAGGCCCATTGGCCCAGGCCGCTCACGGATCTTTCACCGCGCACATGGTGGGGCATCTGCTGCTGGGGATGATCGCGCCGCTGCTGTTGGTGTTGGCAGCCCCGGTGAGCGTGGTCCTGCGGGGCCTGTCCGTGAGGAGGGCGCGCGCAGTGGTTCGAGTACTGCGCTCGCCGTACGTGCGGGTGATCACGCACCCCGTGGTGGCAGCAGTTCTGAACGCAGGCGGCTTGTGGGTGCTTTACACAACGCCCCTGTTCCACGCCATGCACGGATCGGTGTGGGTGCATGCATTGGTTCACGCGCATATATTTCTAGCGGGCTATGTCTTCACCGCTTCCTTGGTGGGGCTGGATCCAGACCCACACAGAGCACCGTTCAAGCTTCGAGCCGGGGTCCTCATAGCGTTCATCGCTGCGCATTCGATCCTGGCCAAGTGGTTGTATGCCCACCCGCCCGCGGGTGTAGAGCTGGCTGACGGCCAGTTCGGGGCGCAGCTCATGTACTACGGGGGAGATGCGGTGGATGTGCTGCTGATCGTGCTTCTCTTCACCGGTTGGTACCGGGCTACGAGGCCGCGGGTGAGTAGCTCGGATGGGAGCCGAGCAGTGTCGTCATAGAAGGCACCGACTAGCGCACCATGCGAATGGTCTTCAGGCCGTTGGAGGAGCTATCGATCCGTTCAGCGCCATCCGCTACGAACCCGTTCTTTTCGTAGAACCTGCGTGCCCGTGGGTTGTCCTTGGCCATCCACAATTGTGACGGCTCATCCCCCAGTGAAGCGTCCATGAGTTCTTGTCCCGCGCCGGTGCCGTGGAATTCCTTCAGGACGTAAAGCATGAATAGCTGGAAGTCCCGCACGTCATCTTCTTCTTGGGGGTGGGCGGCCATGGAGAACCCGATGACGTGGTCGTCCGCTTCCGCGATCCACGGGAACATGTCCTGGCCGTGGTTGTTCACGATGGCTTGCCAAGTGCGGCGCCGGGATTCCCACGCGGTGTCTCCGAAGAACGCGTGGGGCAATTGACCCGCGTACGTCTCCTGCCAGCACCGCAAGTGAACGTCGGCCAGCGGCTCAACGTCGGTTGGTTCGGGGTGTCGCAAGGTTATCGGTGGAGCACTCATGGTTTAACGCTAAAAAATATCCCCGGGGGCGGATCAACCGGTCCGTCCCGGAACTCCTGCGGCGGGTATTCAGCGCACCATCCGCACCGTGGTCATACCCAGAGTTGCCCCCTCGGAGCCATCGACCGTGAAGCCATTGCGTTCGTAGAAACGCCGTGCCCGCGGGCTGTGGCAAGCGTTCGCGCATCCTTCGGGGAGGGGCGGCGCAGCGTGATACTCGGGCCGGTCATCTTGAGTGCAGCACCAACTCCACGCCCGCGGTGAATTCGGCCTCCGAGGACGAGGTATCCAGGCCCATTGCTTCCCGTGTCTGCTGCGTGGTCACCGAGCCCAAGGTGAAGCGGATCAGGGTGAGGGCCGTGGCCATCGCAGTTTCGCGAGAGACCCCGGACCCCGTGACGAGCGTTGCCAGTTCTGGCGCCGGGTTCAGTTCTTCCGGGCTGATGGAATGGGCCACGCTGACCACGTCGGCTCCGTCGCGCACGGCGAGAATCAACGAACGGAACTCCCCGGTGAGGTGAGCTGCGCGTTCGAGCGGGGGAACGGCGTCGTCGAAGGTGAGTTCGGAAAGCGGTGCGACCATGCGCTGGGCAAGCACCCCGAGGAGTTCTTGTTTGTTGGCCACATGCCAGTAGAGGGCGCCGGGCTGCACTCCGAGTTCTTTCGCGAGGCGACGCATCGAGAGGTCGCCCAGACCGTAACTGTGCAGAATGCCCCACGCGGCATCCACGATCTGCTCGCGGGACAGGGCCATGATGCTCCTCGAAGTGTGGGCTGGGACGAGTCGAACTTTACCCGGGGGGCGGTGTCGGGTTGACAAATTTGAACACCGTTCAATAATTGAACGGTGTTCAAGAAATTTAATGATCTCGCAGATCGCACGCTCAACGGCGAGCCGGTGACCCCCGAAGAGGCGCTCCAACTGCTCGAAACCAGCGACCAGGACATGCTCGACCTGGTGGCTGCCGCGGCCCGGTTGCGGCGCGAATACTTCGGGATGACCGTCAAGGTGAACTACCTGGTCAACTTGAAGTCTGGCCTCTGTGCGGAGGACTGCGGCTACTGCTCGCAGCGGTTGAATTCCGGTGCGGGCATCCTGAAGTACTCCTGGCTTACGCCCGATCAGGCTGTGGAGCAGGCGCAGCACGGCATCAAGGGCGGGGCGAGCCGGGTGTGCTTAGTTGCCAGCGGCCGTGGGCCGTCCAATCGCGAAGTCAACACGGTGACGCAAACGGTCGAGGCGCTGAAGGAACAGCACCCCGGAGTGGAAGTTTGCGCCTGTCTGGGTCTGCTCAAGGACGGCCAGGCCGAGACCCTTAGTGACGCCGGCGTGGATGCTTACAACCACAACCTCAACACCGCCGAGTCCAATTACGAGAGCATTTGTTCCACGCACACCTACCAGGACCGCGTGGACACCGTGGAGCGCGCCAAGGGTGCGGGGCTTTCTCCGTGCTCCGGTTTGATCGTGGGGATGCGCGAGACGGATGAACAACTCGTGGAAGCGCTTTTCGCCTTGCGCGAGCTCAACTCGGATTCCGTGCCGGTCAACTTCCTGATGCCCTTCGAAGGGACGCCGCTAGCGGGCACCTGGCAGTTGAGCCCGCAGAAGTGCCTCAAGATCCTCGCCGTGGTGCGCTTCGTGTGCCCCGACAAGGAGATTCGCATGGCGGGCGGTCGCGAAATGCACTTGCGCTCGCTCCAGCCGCTGGCATTGCACGTGGTCAATTCGCTGTTCCTGGGTGACTACCTGACCTCCGAGGGCCAGGCGGCCAAGGCGGATCTGGACATGATTGCCGACGCCGGATTCACCGTTCTCGGGGCCGCTCCCGGTGCCGACGCGCCCACGTCTTCGGAGGAGATGGTGTCCGAGCCCTACGAAAAGGTGGACCTGGGTTTGGAGCCTGCACTGCGGCGTCGCGGGGCGGGCACGGCGGTGGCGCCCAATGCTTAAGGCGGTCGAGCGATCCCTGGCCGATCGGGACCGGGGCTTGTTGTGGCACCCGTACGAAGCGCTCGACGGCGACTCGCCCTACGCGGTCGAGGAGGCCGACGGCGTCACCCTGAGCCTGCGGGCTCCCACAGGCGAGTTGGTGCATGCCATTGACGGTATGTCTTCGTGGTGGTGCGCGGTGCACGGTTATCGGAACGCACGCTTGGATCGCGCGGTGATCGAACAAGTCAGTCGGTTCTCGCACGTGATGTTCGGAGGCCTGACGCACGAGCCCGCTGTGGAGCTGGCTGAACGACTGGTTGCCCTGACCCCGGACGGCCTGGACCACGTATTCATTGCAGACTCGGGCTCCGTCAGCGTAGAGGTAGCCCTCAAGCTCGCGGTCCAGTACCAAGCCGCGCGGAATCACCCAGAGCGGCGCCGGATCCTCACGGTCCGCGGCGGTTACCACGGTGACACCACCGGGGCCATGAGCGTGTGCGATCCCGTGGGTGGAATGCACTCGCAGTTCAGCGGGCTCGTTGCGGATCAGCTGTTCGTGGCACCCCCGCCCGCCGCGCGATTCATCCCGGCCGGCGAACCTGCGGATTCCGACATCAACTCCGACGGCGCCGCGTCCGGGTCGTCCGGTAACCTCCCGGCCGGTTCATGGTCCAGCGATACTGCGGAGGTCGACCGCTGGATCTCGGAATTACAAGAAGCCGCGCGCCTTCACCGGCATGAGCTGGCGGGGGTGATTGTTGAGCCGGTTCTTCAAGGTGCCGGGGGTATGCGCACCTACGATCCACGCTGCCTCAAGGCTTTGCGTGAGCTCGCAGATGAGCTGGATCTGGTCTTCATCGCGGACGAAATCGCTACCGGTTTCGGGCGCACTGGTGCGTGGTTTGCTTGTGAGTGGGCGGACATCGTTCCGGACGTGATGTGCATGGGAAAGGCGCTGACCGGTGGCTACATGACGTTGGCTGCTGTGCTCGTCTCGCGGCGGGTCGCTGCCGTCATCACCGATTCGCCGCAACGTGCGCTGATGCACGGTCCCACCTTCATGGCCAACCCGCTTGCTTGTGCCGTGGCGAACGAGTCCCTGGCCATGCTCGAAGACAGCTGGCGGACAAGCGTGACCCGGCAGAACCTGAAATTACAAGAAATCCTGCCATTGGCCATGGAGCTGCCTGGGGTGGCGGATGTTCGGGTGATCGGCGCCGTGGGAATCATTGAATTCCACGAGGTACCGGATCGAGACGTGCTGACCCGGACTGCCCTGAAACACGGAGTCTGGTTGCGGCCCTTCGGGAAATTGCTCTATGCCATGCCGCCATATATCTGCACCGAGCGCGAGACCGAGCGGATTGGCCAGGCGATGGTTGCAGCGGCCCGAGCCGTGGAGTCAACTACGGTCGCAGGTCGGGTATTGGACGTGGGCGTTGAGCCGAATGACCAATCACGTGCCATTCAGACGGGGGCGGCGTCGTGATTGGGCCGCTCGACTCCTGGCTTCGTGACAAGGCGAGCGCCCGTGCGGATTCGGGGCTGCGGCGTCGTACCGTGGCGATCCGCGAGAACTCTGTGGATCTAGCGTCCAACGACTACCTGGGTCTGTCGCGGGACCCGCGCGTGGTGGGAGCCGCGGCGGAAGCCCTCCACAGGTACGGCGCGGGATCGCGCGCATCTCGGTTGGTCACCGGAACGCTGAACGTTCACGCGGACCTCGAACAGGCCCTCTGCGAGCTCACGGGACAGCCCGCTGCGCTTGTATTCTCCAGCGGGTATGCAGCGAACACCGGTTTACTCACGGCGTTGGGGGACGCGGACACCCTGATCATTTCCGATCAGCACGTGCACGCCTCGCTAATTGACGGGGCTCGACTGTCACGGTCTCCGGTGGTGATTGCCGAGCACAACAATGTTGAGCACGTGGCACAGTTGCTCAAGGAACGCGCCCAAACGCGAGCCGTGGTGGTCGTCGAGTCCATCTACTCGGTACTCGGCGACCATGCTCCGCTCAAGGAACTCGCCGCGGCGTGCGAACTCCACGGGGCGCTGCTCGTGGTGGATGAGGCTCACGGCATCGGTGTCGCAGGACTGGGGAGGGGGCTCGTCTATCAGGAGGGCTTGGCGCGGCACCCCCATGTGGTCCTGACAGTCACGCTGTCCAAGTCCCTTGGCGCTCAGGGCGGAGCCGTCCTGGGGTCTGAGCTACTGCGCGATCACCTGGTTAATGTCGCTCGCCCGTTCATTTTCGACACGGCGCTCGCCCCGGCCAGTGCGGCCGCCGCCGCTGAAGCCTGCCGAATCATTCTTCGCGAACCGGATCTGGCGGAACGGCTGCATGAAAACGGCCGGGTCATCGCCGAAGCTCTTGGAATCAAGCACGCCATAGCAGCAGTGCAATCAGTGCCGATCGAGTCGCCGGAGTTGGCTCTCCGCACGGCCGAGGCCCTGCGGGATCGCGGGATTCTGGTGGGCTGTTTCCGGCCACCGTCAGTGCCGGACGGCGTCAGCCGATTACGGCTTACCGCCCGAGCAAACGTGGAATTACAAGAATTGATGGACGCGCTGCGCGAGGTCCAAGACGTCCTGGCCGACTTGGGCGCCCGGCCGACAGGGGTGGCCGCGTGATGGGTAACCCTTTGTCGGACGCGGCGGAGCTGCTGAACGGGGTCGTGGTCGTCACGGGCACTGATACGGACGTCGGCAAGACCTACGCCACGGCGGCCCTTGCGTTGGCGGGGTACTCGTCGGGGCGGCGTCGGATTGCCGTCTACAAGCCTGTCCAGACCGGCGTGCTTTCCGGTGATTCCGGGGACACCGACGACGTCGCTCGGCTACTTTCCGAAGCGGGCGTACCTCGCGAGGTGCTCACCACGGCCGAAGGGCAACGCCTCTCCGCGCCCATGGCACCGCCACCGGCCGCGGCCATTGACCAGGTGCCGCTGTTGAGCCTTGACGATCATGCTGAACGCATTGCCGCATTACTGCGCGATCACGATCTGGTGCTCGTAGAGGGCAGCGGAGGTGTACTCGTGGAGCTCGATGGCCAGGCGCACAATATCGCGGACCTGAGTAATCTCATTGGTCGGAACGTGGACCGGAATGTAGGAGTCGTTCTGGTGGGCCGCCCCGATCTGGGCACCTTGAATCACACCCTGCTCAGCCTCGACGCCCTGTACCGCAGGGGAGTGCGCGTGCTCGGAACGGTGCTGGGTAGTTGGCCCTCGAAACCGCAGGCACTGCACGAGACCAACCGCGATTACATCCGCAACATTCACGCGGAGGACGGCACGAGCGTCCCGTTGCTCGGCACTATTCCGCTGGGCTGGGGCTCCGCGGCCGGAGACTGATGTGAGTCAACTGCAGTCCGGAAGTGTGGCAACCACCCTTAGAACCCGCGGCAGGAAATCGGCAGTTCCCTCGCTTGAGACTTCGTCGATGCCGTTGCCTCACATGAGACTCGCACGCGCTGCTGGATGGCGGAGCATGTTCGGCGGTTAGCGCTCCGCCAGATCAAGAACCCGCGACTAGTGCGTCGTACACGCGCTCGAACCGTTCGTGGACACCGTCGTAGTACTCCCGCGTCTCATCTTGCGGCGAGTAGGTACCGGCGGGTTCGTGATCGGCCGGATTCACGTCCGGAGCCAGCGCCTCGAGCATCAGCAGAGCGGTGCCGCGGGCGGTGGAGCGCTTCATGACCTGATGAATCACCGGTTTGCCCAGGTAGTCGCCCAGGATCTGCAACCACGACGGCAGATCCTGCGTCACGCTTCCCGCGGCCACGATCTTCTCGACGTGCTTGGCGGCTTCTTCCATCTCATCGGCCACCCGCCGGTACGAGGCCGCGATGCCCTCCAACATTCCGCGGGCCATCCCCGCTGCATCGGTGGACGCGGAGACATCCACGAACGCGGTGCGCGCGCTGCCGGCCCAGCCGGTGGAACGCTCGCCGGTCAGGAAGGGCAGCACTCCCGGAGTCGAGGTCGACACAGCTTCTGCGGCAATCTCATCCAGGTCAACGCCGTCCAGATTGAGCGTGTTCTCCAGCCAGCTGACGGCTCGGCCCACATCATTGAGGGCCCCGCCCAGTAGGCAACGTTTGGAGTCGATCCGGTAGCACCACAGTCCGGGCGGAATGTCGTTCGGGCGGTGATGCAGAAGCACCCGCATGGCACCGGAGGTGGCTGCAGAGACGACCATGGTCTGTTCGTTGTCGCCGCCCACGCCGATGTTGGCGCACAACCCGTCGGCCACCGGCGCGTACCACTGGGCATCGGAGAGACCCTCCCAGCGTTCGGTGCGTTCGGGGTCCACGTCCGGCAGCGGTTGATCGGGGTCAAGGATCGGCGAGAGGACATCCTCAGAGATCCCTGCTGCCTTGAGCATGCGCTGATCCCAGTTGCCGGATCGTCGGTTGAGCAGCCCGGTCCACGCGGCGGTCGCGGTACCCGCTGCAGTAGTTCCGAGAAGCTTCAGCCACACATATTCACCGATGGACATCCATCGAGCGGCCTCCTCCATGACCTCCGGCTGGGTCTCCGCCAGCCAGCGAAATCGCGGAGCCAGGTAGCTGGTGTGCAGCCGGGCACCCACGATGTCCTGTACTTCGCGCTCGTCCAATTCTTGACGCAGTTGCGCGAGCTGCGGCGCGCAGCGGGAATCCGCATACGTGAAACACGGGGTAATAGCGCTCCCCTCCTCGTTCACGCCCACGAGCGATGACGCAAAAGTATCGAGTCCGACGCCGCGCACTCGCCCGGCCAGCTCAGACCGGTCACACACCAAGTCCAGGATCTCGCTCAACTCCTCAACCACCTGATCGGGGTCGATCACCGATGTGCCGTCGGAGGCCGTGGTGAAGGAATGCGGAACCTTGTGCCGGTAGCCACGGACCGGGGTCCCGGTGGCATCGTGGAGGGAACCACGGCTTGCCGTGGACCCCACGTCCAAGGCCATGACCAAAGGGTCCACCGCTTTTTTGAGTTCGACAGCGAACTCCACCCCGTCGTCGGGGCGCGGTGTGTCCTTGTGCTTGCCCATGATTCCTCCTGCTCCGTTGCGGTGGATCGCTGTCTTCAGTCTATGGAGCCGGGCAGAGCGGTGGGCGGGAGCAACTCGCGTGAGTGTCGAGTGGAACTGAACAGAGCGGCGTCGGCGTATCAAAATTTGAGACGCATGACCGACATATGGATAGCGTCGTGGGCCGCGCGTATCCTGGAACGAACAAATCTTTTCGGGTCACGGCACAATCGAGCCGTGCGAGAGCCCGAAGCACACCTTGGAAGGAGTCACTGTGCCGCAGCTGCGATCAGCAACGTCAACCACCGGCCGGAACATGGCGGGAGCGCGCGCCCTGTGGCGGGCCACCGGCATGGGGAGCGAGGACTTCGGTAAGCCGATCATCGCGATCGCCAACTCCTTCACCCAGTTCGTCCCCGGGCACGTCCACCTCAAGAACATGGGCGACCTGGTGGCCTCCGCGGTCCAGGAAGCCGGCGGCGTGGCCAAGGAATTCAACACGATTGCCGTGGACGACGGTATCGCCATGGGCCACGACGGGATGCTCTACTCGCTGCCCTCCCGCGACATCATTGCGGACTCCGTGGAGTACATGGTCAACGCGCACTGCGCGGACGCCCTGGTGTGCATCTCCAACTGCGACAAGATCACCCCGGGCATGCTCATGGCTGCCCTGCGATTGAACATCCCCGTGGTGTTCGTCTCCGGTGGCCCCATGGAATCCGGTGAGGGCGTGGAAGGCGTGGTGGAGCACCGCGTGGACCTGGTGGATGCCATGGCACTGGCCGTGGACGAATCCGTCACAGATGCTCAGCTGGCCCAGATCGAGGAGAACGCGTGCCCCACGTGCGGCTCGTGCTCCGGTATGTTCACGGCCAACTCGATGAACTGCCTGACCGAGGCGCTGGGCCTGTCCCTGCCCGGTAACGGCACCACGCTGGCCACGCACGTGAACCGTAAGCGCCTGTTCTTGGAAGCGGGCCGCCGCATCGTGGAGTCCGCCAAGCGCTACTACGAGCAGGACGACGAGTCCGTGTTGCCCCGCAATATCGCGACCAAGGCCGCGTTCAGCAACGCCATGGCACTTGACGTGGCCATGGGCGGCTCGACCAATACCGTGTTGCACATTCTGGCCGCCGCGCAGGAGGCCGAGGTGGACTTCAACCTCTCGGACATCGACGCGCTGTCCCGGAAGGTTCCTTGCCTGGCCAAGGTGGCACCGAACTCCACTAAATTCCATATCGAGCATGTACACCGCGCCGGTGGTATCCCCGCCATCCTGGGTGAACTGCGCCGCGGTGGCCTGCTGGATGAGGACGTCCACACCGTTCACGCTCAGACCATGGGCGAGTGGCTGGATGAATGGGACATCCGTTCGGGCAAGGCCTCGAACGAGGCCAAGGAGTTCTTCCTGGCGGCCCCCGGCGGTGTGCGCACCACCCAGGCGTTCTCGCAAGCCAATGAGTACGAAGACCACGATCTGGACGCGGCCGAGGGCTGCATCCGGGATATGGAGCACGCCTACACCATCGAGGGTGGCCTGTGCGTGCTGTTCGGCAACATCGCCGAGGACGGCGCCGTGATCAAGACCGCCGGCATCGATCCCGAGCTGTTCCACTTCAAGGGCAACGCTTACGTGGTCGAGTCTCAGGATGAGGCGGTGCACGAGATCCTCTCCAAGAACGTGAAGGAGGGGGACATCGTGGTGATCGCCTACGAAGGCCCCAAGGGCGGACCGGGTATGCAGGAAATGCTGTACCCGACCAGCTACCTCAAGGGCTTGGGCCTGGGCAAGAAGTGCGCGCTCATCACGGACGGCCGATTCTCGGGTGGCACCTCGGGCCTGTCCATCGGTCACATCTCGCCGGAGGCCGCCGCCGGCGGTGCCGTGGGTCTGATCGAACACGGTGACGAGATCGAGATCGACGTGGAGAACCGCGTGCTGCGGGTCAACGTGGACGACGCCGAGCTTGCGCGCCGTCGGGAGGCCAAGGGCTCCGCACCGTGGAAGCCCACCAAGCCGCGTGAGCGCAGGGTGTCCAAGGCGCTGCGCGCCTATGCCTCCATGGTGACCTCCGCCGACAAGGGCGCTGTGCGCGTGATCGAGGACTAAATGGAAGTTATTTATTAGTAGCTAAGGCACTAATAAGACGAAAAAGGTGACTCCGTTGATCAACGGGGTCATCTTTTTGTCATATCCCCCCTTTTGGGCGGCGCATGTGTCTCAGACAACAGCGCTGGTCATAGGCTCAGCTGTCAGGCACGCGAACTTTTTCGGGCCTTAAGCGAAAGGAATTAACGGATGTCTCAGCAGGGCCCGCACATCACGCAGAGCGAAGAACGCCAGATCCTCAAGGAACGGTTCAATGATGAAACCGTTGGATTCCACAAGGGGCTGGGTGCGCGTCAGCTGCAGATGATCGCGATCGGTAGCGCCATCGGAACAGGGTTGTTCCTGGGCGCAGGTGGCCGGTTGGAGCAGGCCGGACCGTCACTGTTCATCCTGTATGCAATCTGTGGTTTCTTCGGTTACCTGATTCTGCGTTCGCTCGGTGAACTCGTGGTCCACCGGCCGTCCTCCGGCTCTTTCGTGTCCTACTCACGCGAGTTCTACGGCGAGAAGGCCGCGTACGTTTCCGGCTGGCTCTACTGGTTGAACTGGGCCATGACAGCGGTTGCTGATGCCACGGCCATTGCCATCTACATCAAGTGGTTCGGGCAGTACAGCCCGGCCCTGGCTGAGTTTCCGCAGTGGATCCTGGCCTTGGTCGTGGTGATCTTTGTGGTCGCCCTGAATATGGTGTCGGTCAAGGTGTTCGGTGAGTTGGAGTTCTGGTTCTCGCTCATCAAGGTGCTGGCACTGGTGATCTTCTTGATCGTCGGAATTTTCTTCGTGCTCTTCGGAACGCCCACCGGTTCGGAAGTGGGCTTCTCCCTGATCCAGGACAACGGCGGCCTGCTGCCGGCCGGTATTCTTCCCGCGCTGATCGTCGTGCAGGGCGTGGTCTTCGCGTACGCCGGTATCGAGCTGGTGGGTACCACCTCGGGCGAGACCCGCAACGCGGAAAAGGTCATCCCCCGGGCCATCAACACCGTGATCCTGCGCATTGCCGTCTTCTACGTCGGCTCAGTCCTGCTGCTGTGCTTGTTGCTTCCCTACACCGCTTACAGCGCGACCGAGAGCCCGTTCGTCACGTTCTTCTCCTCCATTGGAGTGGGCGCGGCCGGTCCCATCATGCAGCTCGTCGTGATCACTGCGGCGCTGTCCTCGCTCAACGCCGGCCTGTACTCCACCGGGCGCATCATGCACTCGATGGCCCAGGCTGGTTCCGCTCCCAAGTTCGCCGGCAAACTCACGAAATCTGGTGTGCCATTTGGCGGCATTCTCATGACCGCGGGTGTGGCCGTGTTGGGTGTGGGGCTGAACTTCGTGGTTCCTGAGCAGGCCTTCGAAATCGTTCTGAACCTGGCCGCACTGGGAACGATGGCCGGCTGGGCCGCCATCACCATGGCCCACAAGAAGTACGTGTCCATGGCCAAGAAGGGTTTCTACAACCGACCCAGCTACCGCGCCCCGTTCGCACCATTCACCAACTGGTTGACCATCGCGTTCCTAGCGGGTGTGATTGTGCTGATGGCCGTGGACTACCCGGTGGGCACCCTGACACTGGGATCCTCGCTCCTGCTGATCCCCATCCTCACGATCGGCTGGTTCGTGGTGCGCGGCCGGGTACGGGCGATCGCCGCTGAGCGAGAGGGCTTCACCGGGGCGTTCCCCATTCTTGCGGAGCGCCCGGTGGTGAGCGCATTCCGGGTCGGTCGTGAGCGATCCACCGGTTCCGGCTCCACCACCTCGACTGCTTCACTTCACCAAGTGCCCCAGCCGAATTCCGAGAAGCCGAACCCCAGCAATCCCCACACCGGCCAGTCCGCCACAGATCAGACCACTAACGACTAGACCACCACCGAGAAGCACACCACTGACGGGAATGACTCCCGCTAAGAAGAACGAGACCATGACACAGTTCGTCGACGTACCCAATATGGCCCGATGGATCCAGCGCGAAGGCGTTGAGGGGATCATGCGCAACATGGTCAAGTATCTGGAAAATGACTTCACGCGGTGGGAGAAGTTCGACAAGATCCCGCGTGTGGCCAGCCACACCCCCTTCGGAGTGATCGAGCTGATGCCCACCTCCGATGGCGAGGAGTACTCGTTCAAGTACGTGAACGGTCACCCGTTCAACCCCGCCCGCGGCTACCAGACCGTGACCGCCTTCGGTGTTCTGGCAGACGTGGACAACGGCTATCCCACGTTCCTGGCGGAGATGACCCTGCTGACCGCGCTGCGCACCGCGGCGACGTCCGCCATGGTGGGTAAGCGTCTGGCCCGTCCGGACTCCGAGCGCATGGGCATGATCGGTTCCGGTTCCCAGGCTGAGTTCCAGGCACTGGCTTTCCGCGCCGCGATGGGCATTGAGGACCTGGATGTCTACGACGTGGACCCTGCCGCCATGGACAAGCTCAAGCGCAACCTGGAGCCGCTGGGCTTCCGGGTCACGGCCATGTCCTCCTCGGACGAGGCTGTGGCCAACGCGGACATCATCACCACGTGCACCGCGGACAAGGCACAGAACACCGTCCTGTCCGACAAGCAGGTCAAGCCCGGCGTGCACATCAACGCCGTGGGCGGCGACTGCCCGGGCAAGACCGAGCTGGAGGCCGCGATCCTCTACCGCTCCACCGTGTTCGTGGAATTCCCCGAGCAGACCCGTATCGAGGGCGAGATCCAGCAGGTCGAGGAGGACTTCCCGGTCGTGGAGTTCTGGAAGGTCCTCACCGATCAGGCACCCGGCCGTACCTCGGAGGAAGAGATCACCATCTTCGACTCCGTGGGATTCGCCATTGCGGACTTCTCCGCACTGCGCTGCCTGCGTGATTCCACCAACGGTACGGAACTGCAGACCTACATCGACCTGGTGGCCGAGCCTGAAGATCCCAAGGACCTGTTCTCACTGGTGAACTCGCTCAAGCCCGTGGGCTGAGCCGCGCTCACACCCCGGCGGTAGTTTCCGCTACTGTGACCTAAATCAGTGCAACAGCGCACATTAGGCACCCAGTCCCGCTCGCCCGAAGGCAGCGGTGAGCGGGACTGTTCCGAGGGAGAAGTCCGGGGATATTCATGGATGCATTAACAGAACTTGTCGGAACGGTGGGCGAGTACGTCTG
Organism: Kocuria atrinae; assembly: GCF_039531425.1. NCBI lineage: Bacteria > Bacillati > Actinomycetota > Actinomycetes > Micrococcales > Micrococcaceae > Kocuria > Kocuria atrinae. The sequence continues at coordinate 25,808 of NZ_BAAAQA010000008.1, read as the reverse complement.
GTACGTCGTCTTCGCGATTCTCATTGGTGTGGGTCTCTACCTGACCGTTCGCACCGGCGTGATCCAATTGCGCGGACTTCCCGAAATGTTCCGGGTTCTCACCGACCCGCCCGGTGACGCTGAGGACGGTAAGAAGGGCATTTCATCCTTCCGCGCGTTCACAGTTTCCGCAGCCGCCCGCGTGGGTACCGGCAACATTGCGGGTGTAGCCATCGCCATCAGCTTGGGCGGCCCGGGCGCCGTTTTCTGGATGTGGACCATTGCGGCCATTGGCGCGGCCAGCGCGTTCGTGGAATCAACCCTGGGCCAGCTCTACAAGATCAAGTCCCGGGACGGCTATGTGGGCGGCCCGGCCTACTACATGGAGCGCGGACTCAAGAAGCGCTGGATGGGTTTGATCTTCGCGGTCACCATCACCATCACTTACGGCTTCGTGTTCAACTCCGTGCAGTCCAACTCGATCGTGGACGCGGTCAGCGGCTCGTTCAACCTGGACATGGCCGACAGCCAGAACATGTGGATCCGCATTGTGATCGGCCTGGCCCTGGTGGCCATCACCGCAGCCGTTATTTTCGGCGGTATTCGCTCGATCTCCAGCGTGACTCAGATCGTGGTTCCCGTCATGGCCGTCCTGTACCTGATTCTGGGACTGCTGATTGTTGTCCTGAACATCACCGAGGTCCCCGCCATGTTCCTCATGATCGTGGAAGGTGCCTTCGGTATCCGTGAGTTCGTGACCGGCAGCCTGATCGGTGTGCTGATCCAGGGCATGAAACGCGGCCTGTTCTCCAATGAGGCCGGTATGGGCTCCTCGCCCAACGCCGGTGCTACCGCGTCCGTGTCCCACCCGGCCAAGCAGGGATTCGTGCAGTCCCTGGGCGTCTACTTCGACACCATGATCGTCTGCTCCGTGACCGCCTTCATCATCCTGCTCTCCAACCCGACCTTCGGGGATGAGCGCCAAGGTGCCTCGCTCACCCAGACCGCCTTGGGCGCACAGCTGGGCGAGTGGGCCATCCACTTCCTGACCATCGCGATCTTCCTGTTCGCGTGGTCCTCGGTGATCGGCAACTACTACTACGGCGAATCCAACATCCGGTTCATGACCGGATCCCGTGCGGTCATGACCGGTTACCGCTTCTTGGTGTTGGCCTGCGTGTTCCTGGGCGCCATTGCTGCCCTGGACCTCGTGTGGTCGCTCGCGGACCTGTTCATGGCGTTCATGGCCACCATCAACCTGATCGCTCTGGTCGGGTTGGCCGGGGTCGCCGCCAAGGTGTTGCGCAACTACATGGACCAGCGCAAGGCCGGTGTGGAACCCGTCTTCCACTCCGGTGACATCCCCGGTCTGTCCGGTCTGGGTGCGTGGGACGGCTCAGACTTTGTGACCACGCGCCAGCACTGGATCGTGCAGGCGGAGGAGAAGGCCGATAAGAAGGAGGCCAAGCGCGGCTAGTTCCGCCGCGGCGTCGTCCTCCTGAATCATTCGTCACCAGGACGACGACGCCGCTGGCTCCCCATACGAAAGCTCCCCACCACATAGTGGTGGGGAGCTTTTGCTACGGCCGGGGGTTCAGATCAGTGGGAGTCCTTCGAACTTGATGCCGAGGTTCCCGATGAATCCGTGTTGCCGTTCTTACCGTTCTTCTTGCTGAGGCTGCTGACGACCTCTTTGTCGATGGCGCCGGTGATGGTCTCATTGTCAGCGGTCGACTGCTCAGCGGTGTCCTCGAGGCGCTTCTCATGGCCCTCGGGGAAGTCCTTGTCGTCGGACTCCTTCATGGTGAGCAATGCGCGCATCCGATCACGGCGGCTCTCTTCGCCCTCGATCTTCTTGCGGCTGCGGAACCACCAGACCAGCATGACAATCACCATGATCATGCCCACGTAACCAATGGCGGGGTACACGTAGCTCATGAGCGTGCCGAATCCGATGAGGCTGATGAAGTAGCCGACCACGCAGGTGCCCAGGAACACCGGGACGTAACGGTTGCGGTGATTGACGCTGAGACGGCGCCCGAGGGCGTAGAACATGCTGATGCACGTGTTGTAAATCATGATGAACGTCACGAACACCATGCACAGTGCGGCCACGGGGTGGATCGTCTCGAAGAGCTGGAGCATGGGGATGTCCGAGCCCTCAACCGATTCGTAGTTCACCAGCAGGGCCACGGCGTTCATGAGCAACAAGATGGTGTAGACAACGCCGCCCAGGACACCGCCCCATCCTGCGACACGCGGGTTCGTGGTGTTACCGCCGATGACCAGGCTCATGGAGACACCGAGCATCAGGGCCATGCAGGTGTAGTTGATCCCGGACAGCCACCAGGGGGTCACGGGGGAATCGGCCTGCACGGCGAGTTCGCTCACGGAACCGAAGTCCACGGGGAGCTGCATCATGGTGTACACGAACACGACGATCACGGCCACGAAGATCAGTGGTGTGACGGCGGAGATGATGTTGGTGACCTTGTTGACGTTCAACAGGCCGGTGAGCATCACGATGACCACCATGATGGCGGAGCCGATCCATGCGGGCAGCCCGAACTGCTGCTCAAGCGTTGAACCGGCGCCGGCGAGCATCACGAACCCCATGGCGAACAGGGTCAGGGTGACGCTGATGTCCAAGAACTTGGAAGCCACCGGGTGGGAGACCGAGCGGAAAACGGCCCGGTGCTCATCGGCCATGAAGTAACTGCCGATCTGAATGATCACGGCACCGGCCGCGATCATGAGCAGCCCGGAGACCACTGCTCCGGCCAAGCCCCACGTGCCGAAGGAAATGAAGTACTGCACCACTTCTTGACCGGTCGCGAAGCCAGCCCCCACCAGGAGCCCGACAAAGGCCAGAGTGACTTGTAATGTTTTTCTGGCATTCACGGGTGACAACTCCTCGAATTTAGGGAACAAATGGCGAAAATCAGCGAACCTTCCCAGGATAGAGGACTGCATGACAAACGCCACCTGGTGTGATAGGGCGAGTGAGATACTCGGGGCAATAGCTTGCCGAGAAAGGAGAATCGCATGGCGCAGCAATGGGAAGACGACCTCAAGGACTGGGTGGCCGGTTGGGATGCGGTGCGCGGAACCGAAGCACCGCCGCAGAACGTGGTGGCCTGGGACGGTTCAGTCCCTTCAAAGGACGGGCTCGTGTTGGTCTGTCCCGAGGATCAGGTCGTGATGGCCCGCGGCGCCGTGAATGCTCAGGAGAAGGAGGTGCTCTCGCAGGGCATCTTGCTGACGGGTGCGGTTCAGGAGCTGGACCGTGGACTGAGTTTCCCGGGTGAGTCCGGGATGTTCGATGCACCCATGGGGGACGTCACGCGGTTCGAAGTGGACGAATGGGGCAAGCCGGTAGCGCACTCCACGCTGTCTGTGCAGGACGAGGTTGCCTACATGGGCCCGCTGCTCACTGATGCGTCCACCGAACGCGATCCTGCCGAGGTGCTGGACCCGTTGGTCTCGTCCATGGCCAACGAGGCCTTTCTTGCTGATGCCGAGCGTTTGTACACCGTGGTCCCCGAGGACGAAGTTCCCGCCCGCGAGTCCCAGGGCTGGGAACGCGCGGCCGTGGTGTTGCGGTTGGGCTGAGAGCGACGTCGGCAGTTTGCAGCTGGGCCGGAGAACAGCAGGCCCCAGAACCATGTGATCCCGCCTCACTGCAAAGTAACCGTGGTTACTACGCAGTGAGGCGGGATCAATTGGTTGGTCACCCAATGACCGTCAGGCAACCACCTGACGCTTGGCGGAAATCACCCCGGTGTTGAAGCCGGCCAGGTGCAGGCCGCCGTGGAAGCGGGCGTGTTCGATCTTCACGCAGCGATCCATCACGGCGTTGAGCCCGGCGTTCTCGGCGATCGCCGCGGCTTCCTCACTCCACGAGCCCAGCTGCATCCACACGGTCTTGGCGCCGAGGTCCACGGCCTCCTGGGCCACGCCGGGCAGATCGGAGTCCTTGCGGAACGCGTCCACCATGTCCGGGACCTCGGGCAGGTCCGCGAGCGAGGGGTAGATCTTCTGGCCCAGCACCTCGTCCAACACGGGGTTCACGAAGTACACGCGGTACGGGGACGAAGACAGTAGATACGTGGCCACGAAGTAGCTGGCCCGCGCGGGCTTATTGGACATGCCCACGATCGCGATCGACTCGGTGTTGCGCAGGATGTTCAGTCGCTCGGGGGCGCTGGGGCCCACCCAGGTGCGTTCGGTGCTCATGCGTGGACTCCTTCGGCAGCTTTTTCGGACGTGGGTTCGGCGGTGGCCGCTGCGGGCGTCACGGTTTCGACGACGTCGCCCTCGCGGTTGATCCCGGTCGCGGCGGTCAGTGCCTGGTCCAGATCCCACAGGATGTCCGCGGGGTCCTCGAGACCCACGGAAATGCGAATCAGGTCTTCCCTCACGCCGCCGGATTCCAGCTGCTCGGAGGTGAGCTGCTGGTGGGTGGTGGACGCCGGGTGCAGCACCAGGGTGCGGGCGTCACCAATGTTGGCCAGGTGCGAGGCCAGCTGCAGGTTCTCGATGAACCGGCCGCCCACTTCGCGGCCGCTGAGCTGATCGGTGCCGGCTACACCGAAGGCGAACACGGAACCGATGCCCTGGGGCAAGTACTTCTGGGCGCGTTCGTGGTGCGGGTGATCTTCGAGACCCGCGTAGTTCACGTAGCCGATGCGCGGATCGGTGGCCAGCCACTGCACGACCTCTTGCGCGTTCGCCACGTGGGCGTCCATGCGCTGGGGGAGGGTTTCCACTCCCTGCAGCAGGTTCCACGCGGCCTGCGGGGTCAGCGATGGACCGATGTCGCGCAGCTGCTCGGAACGCAGCTTGGTCAGGAAGCCGTACTCACCGAAGTTCCCCCACCAGGTCACGTTGTTGTACGAGGGGACCGGTTCGGTCATGGCAGGGAACTTGCCGTTGCCCCAGTTGAAGCGACCGGCTTCGACCACCACACCGCCCAGGGTGTTGCCGTGGCCGCCCAGGAACTTGGTGACCGAGTGGATCACGATGTCCGCACCGTGCTCGAACGGGCGGCACAGGTACGGGGTGTTGAGCGTGGCGTCCACGATCAGCGGCAGACCGGCCTCGTGGGCGACTTCCGCGAGGCCTTCCAGATCGGCAATTTCACCGGACGGGTTGGCCACGAGCTCGGTGTAAACGGCCTTGGTGTTCTCGGTGATGGCCGCCTTGTAATCGGCGGGATCGGTGCCGGGAACAAAGGTGGTCTCCACACCGAAGCGGCGCAGGGTTACATCCAACTGCGTGACGGTTCCGCCGTAGAGCTGCGAGGAGGCGACCACGTGATCGCCCTGCCCGCACAGCGCGGCAAAGGTGATGAACTCGGCCGCCATGCCGGAGGAGGTTGCTACCGCACCGATACCACCCTCGAGGGACGCGATGCGCTCCTCCAAGGCAGCCACGGTGGGGTTGCCGATGCGCGAGTAGATGTTGCCGTACTTCTGCAGCGCGAAGAGGTTGGCGGCGTCGTCGGCGTCTTTGAAGACGAACGAGCTGGTCTGGTAGATCGGAACGGAACGGGCGCCGTGCTCGGCGTCCGGGGTGCCGCCTGCGTGCAGTGCACGGGTGCGGAAACCGAACTGGTGCTCGGCCATAGGGCTCCTCCTTGTCGGCCGCGTACAGCTCCCGTCCGAACACTGCCCGGGGCCGCGCAGCACTCCATCGGTCCTGGCGGTAGCACCGTGCAGTAGGCCGATCACTGCGGGTTGCTGCGGCGTCTTCGATCCAGGTCTCTCGGCCGCTCGGGATGGTGAGTCCATTGTGTCGCGTGGGTGGCGGCGTTCACAAACCGGGGCCCGCAGGTGACCACGGTGCGAGACGACCGCCGACGCCGCCGCGCGGCGCCTCCCGCGTGGCCACGCTGATTAGGCGTACTTCTCCGGGTTCATCCGGCGGAGATTTTCCCGGGCGACCTCGGTGAGGTTCTCCAGCGGGAGGCCCGCGGGGCAGACCTCCATGCAGTCGCCCAGTAGGGAGCAGGGGCCGAACTCGTGCTCGGCGGCGTCCAGAACTTTGCTCGAGCGCTCGTTGCGCTCCTCCGGGGTCTTGGCCAACGGCGGAAGTTCCTTGAGCAACGTGCCCACGTACAACTGGCCGGAACCGTTGGGGCACGCGGCCACGCACGCCCCGCAGCTGATGCAACCGGCGTTACTCAGGGCCTTGAGCGCGACCGGGAATTTGGCTTCCTTGGCCACTCGGCGCAGAGCCTTCTTGTCCACGGACAGGTCCTTCTTGACCGGGAACGAGCCCGCGCGCATGGGTTCGATGAAGATCTCGTCCCCGTCGCGGTAGGCCCGCAGTGACTGCGTGCACGAGGCCTGGTTCTTGTCCGGGCCGTGGGGCACGCCGTCCACGGTCACGCCGCACTTGCCGCAGATACCTTCGCGGCAGCCGTCGTCAAAGCTGACGGGGTCATCGCCCTGGCGGGTGAGGGTTTCGTTGACGGCATCGAGCAGGTCCAGAATGCTCATGTCCTCGCGAGCCTCGACCGGGCTCACGGCCACGAAATTGCCCTGGTCCTCCGCGGTGGCCTGCCGCCACACGTGCACGGTCAGCAGCATCAGCGCACCACCTTGGCCTGCACGGCCGCGGGGATGGTGACGTTTCCGAGAGCCACAGCGGTGCCCACCAGCTTGGCTACGGCCTCGGTCAGCTGGGCGCGCTGTTCGGTGGTCGTGAAGCCGGCGTCCATGGCGGCCGTGCGCACGCCGTGAATCATGTGGCCGGCCAAGGCCGCCATCGAGGCGGTGTAGAAGAATGCGACGCTCGGGCGGGACAGGCTTGCCACCAGGTTCCCGTAGGCGTCCCCGTGCCGATGCTTCGACGACGCCGCCGGGCGCGCACCCACCGTCAGATCCGCTACGTGGTAGGCCGTGAACAGGCCGAGCACCACGCCCGTGGAGCGCATGGAGCGGGCGATGATCTGGGGGACCGAGCGACGTCGGCCGCGAGGGCGCCTCCGCTGCTTGCCCGTGAGCTGAAGCTTGAAGTCCTGAATCGTGCTCTGCACCGTGTGCCGCTCGGCGCGCATGGCCCGCAGCGTGAGTTCGGTGCCGGCCATGATGTGGCTCGTGGCGCTCGCGAGCAGTCCCACTCGGACGACCCACAGGACCGAATTGCGCGGCAAAACCGGAGCACCCACGGTGCGGAGGAACTCCGCGTACTCGTTGTAGTGCTTCCGGCCCAGATACACCTGCATGTTCCCGGCCATGTGCCCCGCGGTGAACAGACTCAGGATGGTTCCGGACGCGGCCATCGCGAGTTTGAGCTCGGCATTGGTGGCGTCCTTGAACATCACTTCCCACGCGCTGGGCTTGGGAGTGGAGTCGGCAGTGTCCGTCGAGGGCTGAGCGGCGGGATTCATCACTGGATCATCCTAAGAGTTCTGGGCAGAAGTATCAGTTCGAGTGCCCTGGGAAGTAACGAACAACTCGATCCTCATGCGCGCGGGGTGAAATTCCAACGCTCGGGGGAGTCGGTGCCTGCCTTTTCTTCGTAGCCTTAAAGATAAGGAGCAACCAGGCGATGACTAGGAGCGCTGGATGACTGACTCACGTGACGCCCCGCGGGAAAGAACTCGCAACCGAGCCCAGGACCTCGATGGCGATCAACCCATCACGACCTTCAGGGAGCGGCCTCAACCGAACTTTGCGCTGGATCCGTTCCACAGGGTGCTTCTTTTGGTCAGCATGATCTCGGCCGTGGCCCTGCCGGTGTACTTCTTCCTGCGGTATTCGGGTGCCCAGGGAGATTTCGCCCTCCATTACGACTTCACTGGTGACGTGACCCGCGAGGGGTCTTTCCAAGAGGCCGCCATTATCCTCGTGCTGCTGAGTCTGCTGACGATCGGTTGTGGAGTGCTGACGCGATACCCACGGGTCTTCAACTTCCCCGTGACCCTCACCCGGGACAACGTGCAGCGTCAGTACAAGAACGCCGTACAGATGTTGGTGTGGGTGGTTGCCGGTATGGCGGCGGTCCTGGCCATCATGGTGGGAGGCTGGCTCGGGATCCTCAGTGCGGACCTGATGTGGCTGCCGCTCGCGGCCATGGGGATCGTCCTGATCGTGTTCATCCGGCGGATGGTCAAGCTCCGCTGAAATCGTCGGGCCGGCTCAACCCAGCCGGCCCGACGACGCCGCTCAGCGCTTTTCCTTGCTCAGCCCACGTCTATTCGCGCGTCGCCAGGACGTCGGCGATCGCGTCAAGTGCTTCCTCATTCTGCAACGAGGAGCGGTCGCCCAAGGTCTGCCCCTCGTAGAGCTGGGTCAAGAGGCGACGGGTGATCTTCCCCGAACGAGTCTTGGGGAGATCCGGCACGGCGATGACCTCGCGGGGTTTGGCGATCGGGCCGATCTCCTGCGCCACGTGGGCGCGGAGTTCTTCTCGAACCTCATCCGCGGACAGTGACTGTGCCTCCGCAGTGAGTACCACGTAGGCCAGAACGGCGTGTCCGGTGACGGGATCCTTGATGGGGGTCGCACCAGCCTCGACCACGTGCGGGTGAGTCACCAGTGCGGACTCGATCTCGATGGTCGACAACCGGTGCCCGGACACGTTGATCACGTCATCCACGCGGCCCAAGATGTACAGGTCGCCCTCGTCATCGGTGCGTGCGCCGTCACCGGCGAGGAACCAGCCGCGCTCGCCGTAGGCCGACCAGTACGAGGACAGGTAGCGCTGCGGATCGCCCCACACCGTGCGGGCCATGGACGGGCCGATCTTGTCGACCACGGCGAAGCCCTGCAACCCCGCCGGAACTTCCTCACCGGATTCGTCGAGCACGCGCACCGAGATACCAGGGACGGCGCGCGTGGCGCAGCCCGGCTTCAGGGAGGTGTGCGGAGCGGCGTCGTCGAACGTGCCGGGCGGTGCGAACTGCGGATCGTGCGGGCGCGGGGAGGCCACGCACGAGCCTGTCTCGGACTGCCACCAGGTGTCCACAAACGGGACCTCGTCGCGGCCGACCTGCGCTCGCAACCAACGCCACGCCTCGGGATTGATGGATTCGCCCACCGACCCGAGCAAGCGGATGGACGAGAGGTTGTAGACCTGCGGCAGACCTTTGGGGAAGGCCCCCATGAGCGAGCGGATCAGCGTGGGAGCGGTGTAGTAATTGGTCACGCCGTAGCGTTCGATGACCTCGAAATGGCGCCCGTAATCCGGGGTGTTGGGGGTGCCCTCGTAGATCACTTCGGTCACGCCGTTGGCCAGTGGGCCGTAGATCTCGTAGGTGTGCGCGGTGACCCACGCGAGGTCCGCGGTGCACCAGTGAACGGTCGAATCCACCTTGGCCGGGTCGTTCACCGCGGAGAGCTCGTCCGGCCGAAGCACGCCGTTGGCATCGGGCACGTCCGGGAGCAGGTCGAACATGAGGGCGTGCGTATACGCGGTCTGCACCAGATATCCGCCCATCGTGTGCACCAGGCCCTTGGGCTTCCCCGTGGTGCCGGAGGTGTAGATGATGAACAGGGGCGTCTCCGCGTCGAAGGCCTCGGGCACATGCACGTCCGAGACATCCGCGGTCAGCTCGTGCCACCACACGTCACGGCCACGCGTCCAGGGCACAGTGTCCTCTTGCTTGGAACGCAGCCCGCGGGTGCCGCGCGGCAGGTCCATGCGGCCGGGTCGCGAGGTGCGGCGCACCACGATCACGTGCTCGATGTTGTTCTCGCCGCTGCACGCCTGGTCCGCGTTGGTTTTCACGGGAACGACGGCGCCGCGCCGGTTCTGCCCGTCCGTGGTCACCAGGACCTTGGCGCCGGTGTCTTCCACACGGAACTTGAGAGCCTCGGCGGAGAAGCCCCCGAACACGAGGGAGTGGATGGCGCCGATACGCGCGCACGCGAGCGTGATGATGACGGTTTCGGGAATCACCGGGAGGTAGATGACCACGCGGTCGCCCTCTTCCACACCGAGTTTCAGCAGGGCGTTGGCGGCCTTGGAGACCTCGCGCTGCAGGTCCGCGTAGGTGTAGACCAGGCGGTCACCGGGTTCACCCTCGAAGTAGAGGGCCACGTGATTGCCGCGGCCGGCGTCCACATGGCGGTCCACGCAGTTGTAGGAAACGTTGAGCTTGCCGCCCTCGAACCAGGCGATCTCCGGTACCGAGAGGATGTCGTTGCCGGCCTCGTCCGTGCCGATCTTCTGCGGCTTGTCGAAGCGGTGGGTCGTGTGCCACGGCTCGGCCCAGTCCAGACGGGTCGCCTGCTTGGCCCAGAACTCCTCGCGCGCCTCATCCGAGATCAGCGCGGGATTGGGCGTGGGCGAGTAAGGGTCTGAGAAGGAAGTAATCTCGATCAACTCCATCGTCTCCTGGCATTAGCACCTTGCACCGCACGGGTACCGGTTGCTGCGACGTCAACGAGCCAGGTCTCTCGGCCGCTCCGGATGGGAACCGTTCCATTCAACGTCTCGGGAGGGGGCGGTCGCAAATTGAGTCAGCGCGCGGAGCATGAACATTTGTGGCAGAGGTTCGCACGTCAGAAGTGGTAGTGCACATTTTTGGCAAGGGATCGCACTAAACACCGTGCTCCGCGCGCGAACCTCTGCCCAGAATGTCAAAGGCCTGTGGGGGAGACCGTCCTTGCCCGCGTTGACAGAACCGGCGCGCCTACAGAACCCGCGGGGCCTCGATCAGCGGGCAGGTGTTCATGACCACCTTCAACCCGGCGGCCTTCGCCCGTTCGGCGGCAGCCTGGTCGGACACACCAAGCTGCATCCACACGGCCCCGGCCCCAATGTTGATCGCTTGATCCACCACTTCACCCACGCGCTGGGAGTTCACGAAGCAGTCGACCACGTCAACGTGCCCCGGGATGTCCGCGAGCGAGCGGTAGCCGGTCTCGCCGTGCACGTCCTCACCGGCCAGATTGACAGGGATGATCTCCTGACCGAATTCATCACGAATCCGCCGGGACACCGCAAAGGCCGGTCGCGTGCGGTTGGTGGACAGCCCAACAACGGCCCACCGCCCCGGGGTGGTGAGTAGCTCGCGAATCAGGTCCGGATCGTTGACGTGGCGATCACTCATACGACCATCGTCTCACTGTGAATCAGCTCGGTCATCATGTTTCACGGGCCGCCGGAACCGGTGGGGAAACTGTACAGTGGTGCCCAGAACGATCATGAGTTCCGACGCACAGCCCTGGCTTGTCGGACGGCAACCCTCTCCCGTAGCGGGGTGCCCCAGGTGAGGATCGGGCCGCATGGCACACCGCATGCGGCAAGTACGGCGCCACACAAGCGCGCTGGACCCGCAGAGTAGGCCGCCGCAGGTGGTGCACGGGGCGCGGGTCGAGTTCGACCTCAAGGGGCACACATGAGCAAGAAGCGGATTTCCGTGAACGCCTTCGACATGACCTGCGTGGACCACCAGAGCTTCGGCCTGTGGCGTCACCCGCGGTCCAAGGCCACCGAGTACAACACCATTGAATACTGGACCAACCTGGCCAAGACCCTGGAGAAGGGCAAGTTCGACGCCCTGTTCCTGGCGGACGTGGTGGGTATCTACGACATCTACAAGAACTCCGCCGCGCCCTCGGTGGCGGACGGTGCGCAGGTTCCGGTAAACGACCCGTTCATGCAGATCTCCGCCATGGCGGCCGTGACCGAGCACCTGGGCTTTGGCGTAACCAGCGCCGTGACCTACGAGCAGCCCTACACCCTGGCTCGCAAGTACGCGACGCTCGACCACCTGACCAAGGGCCGCGTGGGCTTCAACGTGGTGACTTCCTACTTGCCCTCCGCCGCGGAGAATCAGGGTCTGCCTCGTCAGATCGAGCACGATACCCGCTACGAGATTGCCGAAGAGTTCCTCGACGTCTGCTACAAGCTGTGGGAAGGCTCCTGGGAGGACGGCGCCGTGGTCAAGGACCGCGAGGCCGGCCGCTACGCGGATCCCCAGAAGGTCCACCCGATCCAGCACTCGGGCAAGTACTTCAGCGTTCCGGGCGCCGCTCTCACCGAGCCCTCCCCGCAGCGGACCCCGCTGATCTTCCAAGCGGGCGCATCCTCGCGTGGCCAGGCGTTCGCCGGACGCCACGCGGAGGCCGTGTTTGTGGGAGGTCTGCGCCCAGACCTCACCCGCTATGTCACGGACAAGATCCGCGAGCAGGCCGAGGAGCAGGGTCGCCACCGCGACGACGTCAAGATCTACGCGATGCTCTCCGTGGTCGTGGACGAGACCGAGGAGAAGGCTCAGGAGAAGTACCGGGAGTACCTCTCCTACGTGGACCTTGAGGCGTCCCAGGCGATCATCGGCGGCTGGTCCGGCGTGGATCTGAGCCAGTTCGACGAGGACGAGGCCCTGAACTACATCAAGACCGATTCCATCCAGTCCTTCCTGACCCCGTTCACCCTGCAGTCCAAGGACAAGAAGTGGACCCGCGAGGAGATCGCCAAGCACTGTGCCCTGGGCGGTATGGGTGACGTGATCGTGGGATCGCCGGAATCCGTGGCGGATCAGCTCGAGACGTGGGTCGACGAGGGTGGCCTGGACGGCATCAACCTGGCCTACCACGTGAGCCCCGGTTCCTTCGAGGACTTCGTGGAGTTCGTGGTCCCGGAGCTGCAGAAGCGTGGCCGCTACCGCACCGACTACGAGGGTTCCACCCTGCGGGAGTCCCTCTACGGCGCCGGTCAGTCCCAGGTCATGGACACCCACCCGGCCGCGCAGTATCGCGGTGCGTACGCCGACAAGCCGTCCGTCGCGGACACCGCCGCTCGCGAGTTGGTGGGCTAACAGCCCCTCTGCCCACGACGCCGCTGTCGCGACCTTTTCGAACGAAAGGTCGCGACAGCGGCGTCGTGGCCGTTAAAGCAAAGCCGAAGTGAGGCGACAGACGTTCTCTACATACTTCTGCAGCAGGGGGCGCTTGTTCCACGCCTCGAGGTTCAGCACGGTTGAGGATGCCTTGAACTCATCGACCACATTTTCCATTCGTACATGGAAATGCTGATCCACGATCATGACGGAGACTTCCAGGTCCAGAGCGAAGGACCGCTCGTCCATGTTGGAGGAACCGATCACACTGATCAGGTCGTCCACGAGCACGAACTTGGCGTGCAGCACGGTGGGGGAGCTGTAGCGGTAGATCTTGACCCCGGCCTCCGCCAACTCGGCATAGTAGGAGTTCTGGGCATGGTGGGCCAGGAAATGATCCGAGGACTCACCCACGAAGATCTCCACCTCCACCCCGGACTGCGCCTCAGTGGTGAGCGCGTGCAGCAGGGACTCATCCGGTACGAAGTACGGGCTGGAGATCACCACGCGCCGGTTGGCGTTGTAGATGAGGTGGTTGAACAGCCGCAGGTTGTTCTCAGTCTCGAACCCCGGCCCGGACGGTACCACCTGCGCATACACCGGGCCCTCCACATCAGTGAGAACCTCGGTGGCCTCATCCAGGAGCAGGTCGTCGGTTTCCGAGTACCAGTCCGAGACGAACACCGCGTTGAGCTCGGAGACCACGGCCCCGGAACAGCGGATCATCAGATCCTTCCACTCCAGGCCGCGGCGAAGGTTCTTCTTCTTGTTGTACGAGCGGTGAATGATGTTCTGCGAACCGGTGTAGGCGATCGAGCCGTCCACCACCAGGATCTTGCGGTGGTTGCGCAGGTCCGGGCGCTGCCACTCGCCTCGCCACGGGCGGATCGGCAGCATGCGCCGCCAGGGAATACCAGAGGCGTTGAAGCGACGGGCCAATTCCGCGTAACCGGGGTAACCGAGCGATCCCACGTGGTCGATGAGGATGCGCACCCGCACCCCACGTTCATGGGCTCGCACGAGGGAGTCCAGGAGCACCGTGGACACCGGGTCCGTGGCCACGATGTAGAACTCGAAGTGCACGTAATCCGTGGCACGGTCCACGTCGTGAGCCATTCGCTCCATGGATTCGTGGTTGTCCGTGAGGATGTCAAAGTCATTGCCACCCACCATGGGTAGCGCGCCCAATCGGTAGTTCAGCTTGGCGGTCGTGGTGACCCACTCGGGCAGGTCATGGAACTCCTCGCCCAGGGAGAAGTCCTCCGGGGTGTTCTCCCGGATGATGTCGTTCATCTTGGCCTGCTTCTCCATCCGCTTCCGCGGCAGACGGGAAGAGCCGATGATGAGGAACAACAACAGGCCCACAAAGGGGAAAACGGTCAGACCCAGTAGCCACGCAAGTGCGACGGAGGGCCTACGGCGATGCGGGATCCAGCCGAGCGCTACCACTGTGATCGTGAAATCCAGGACGCCCAGGGCAATCAGAATCCATTCCGGATAGGTATCCGGGAGTAAGGCATACGGGGTCCATGGGTACATCAGGTCACTAACTCAGTTGCTCCGAGGTGTCTCCGGGCGCGCGTACACGTAAGCGGATTCGGACCCGCCGCACGGACGTTCGGTGAAACCGTTGTCGAGCAGCAGCTTGGAAGCGGGCCCATTACCCCACGGGACGGAGGCGTTCACCGCAGTGACCTCGGGATTCTGGAAGGCCAATTCCAGGAGGTGGGGCAGAACCTCGCCCCCGTACCCCTGGTTCTGACGCGCGGGCACTATGGAGCCAACCACCTCGAGTTCGTGGTCAATGGGCGGGCCCACGAAACCAGCCATGCCGATGATCTGTTCAGAGGCCGCATCCACTATCGCGAACATCGAGAACATGGTCTCGGTGAAGAAATAGCTGCCGGCCTCCAACGCAGTTTGGGCCCAGTCCCGATCCTCGGGGGTCGGGAACCCCGGGGCGAACTGTGGCAGGTCCGTTGAGTCCGCAATTGCCTCGAGCTCTTCCGGGACGAACGGACGCAGCAGGAGGCGCTCGGTACGAATCGGTCGTTCCGGCCTGAGCTCGTCGAGAACCTCGGTCATATCTCTATCCTTCGATCAACCAAAATACTTGGGTAGCGTGGCGCTGTGGGCCTCTCGCAAGGCCTCCAGGTCCACGGAGAACTCGCCCTGAACATCCAGGGCTCCGGACTCCGCATCCACCACTCCGATGCGCGCAAACGGGTAGTGGCGCACGGCGCACATGTCCTTGAAACGCACCTCCTCCGAACGAGGGACGGCCACCACGGTTCGGCCCTGGGACTCGGAGAACAACAGGGTGAACGTGTCCACACCATCCCGATCAGCTACTTCCCCCAGACCGATCCGTGCACCCACGCCAAAGCGCAGGGCCATCTCCGACAGGGTCGCGGCCAAGCCACCCTCGGACACATCGTGTGCCGCGTCGATCATGCCGTCGCGCGACATGTTGACGAGCATGTCCCCCAGGGTACGCTCCTTCTTCAAGTCCACCTTGGGAGGCTGTCCTCCCAGGTGGCCGCGTACGCGGGCCCATTCGGAGCCGTCCAGCTCGTCCGCGGTCTCGCCCAGCAGGTAAATGGCCTGACCGTCCTCGCGCCACCCGGAAGGGGTGCGGCGAGCGACGTCGTCGAGAACCCCCATCAGCGCGACCACCGGGGTGGGATTGATGGCGACGCCGCCGGTCTGGTTGTAGAGCGAGACGTTGCCGCCCGTGACGGGCACGCCCAGTTCTTGGCAGCCGTCGGACAGGCCGCGCACGGCCTCGGCGAACTGCCACATGATGTCCGGGTCCTCGGGGGAGCCGAAGTTCAGGCAGTCCGAGACGGCTGCGGGGCGGGCGCCGGCGGTCGTCACGTTGCGGTAAGCCTGGGCGAGCGCGAGCTGTGCGCCGGCGTACGGGTCGAGGCGGGTGTAGCGGCCGTTGCAGTCGGTGGACAGGGCCACGCCCAGCCCGGTTTCCTGGTCCACGCGGATCACTCCGGCGTCATCCGGCATGGCCATGGCGGTGTTGCCCTGCACGTAACGGTCGTACTGGCTGGTGACCCAGTCCTTGGAGCACAGGTTGGGCGAGGCCATCAGTTCGAGCACTGCTTGTCGTAGCTCGGCTCCGGAGGGACGGGATGCGTCCTCGGGTGAGCCCGTGAAGTGGTTGGCCTGCAACTGGTCCTGGGACTCGGGGCGGGCGTAGGGACGTTCGTAGACCGGGCCGTCGTGGGCCACGGTGCGCGGATCCACGTCCACGATCACTTCGCCCTGGTAGTCGATGACCAGCCGGCCCGTGTCCGTGACCTCACCGATCCAGGAGTACTCCACATCCCACTTGGCCATGACCGCTTCGAAGGCCTCGACCTTCTCCGGGGTCACCACGGCCATCATGCGTTCCTGGGACTCGGACATCAGGATCTCACCCGGGGTCAGGGTGGGATCGCGCAACAGCACCTTGGTCAGGTCCACGCGCATGCCGCCGTCACCGTTGGAGGCCAGCTCGGAGGTCGCGCAGGAAATGCCGGCCGCACCGAGGTCCTGGATGCCCTCCACCAGCGAGCCCTTGAACAGCTCCAGGCAGCACTCGATCAGGATCTTCTCCGCGAACGGGTCACCCACCTGCACGGCCGGACGCTTGGAGGGCTTGGAATCGTCGAAGGACTCGGAGGCCAGCACGGAGGCGCCGCCGATGCCGTCGCCGCCGGTGCGCGCACCGAACAGCACCACCTTGTTGCCGGTGCCGGACGCGTTGGCCAGGCGGATGTCCTCGTGGCGCATGACGCCAACGGCCAACGCGTTGACCAAAGGGTTGCCCTGGTAGCAGGGGTCGAACTCTACCTCACCGCCAATATTGGGCAGACCCAGCGAGTTGCCGTAGCCGCCCACACCGGCCACCACGCCGTGCACCACGCGCTGAGTGTCCGGGTGGTCGATAGCGCCGAAACGCAGAGGATCCATCACGGCCACCGGGCGGGCGCCCATGGAAATGATGTCGCGGACAATGCCGCCCACACCGGTTGCCGCACCCTGGTAGGGCTCCACGAAGGACGGGTGGTTGTGGGACTCGATCTTGAAGGTCACGGCCCAGCCGTCACCGATGTCCGTGACACCGGCGTTCTCGCCGATGCCCACCATGAGGTCCTTGCGCATCTCGTCCGTGACCTTGTCACCGAACTGGCGCAGGTGCACCTTGGTGGACTTGTACGAGCAGTGCTCGGACCACATGACCGAGTACATGGCCAGTTCCGCGGCGGTGGGGCGGCGGCCCAGGATCTCCTTGACCCGTTCGAACTCGGATTCGGTCAACCCCAGTTCGGCCCAGGGCAGTTCGATGTCCGGGGTGGAGGAGGCGTGTTCGACGGTGTCCAGGTTGAAGTGAGTTTCGCTCATGTCGGTTACGAGAATCCCTTGCCGTGGTGGTGGGCGCGTACGGTGCCTTCCCGGCGCTCACGCGAGAATGTCGGATAGTGAAAGCGGGCAGCTAAGCCCGCGGGGCGTCAGCGGGTCAGGCGTTCCAGGACGGACACGAAGATGTCCAGGCCGTCGGTGCCGTGGCGCATGTCCACGTCACCGGCGCCGGAGAAGTCCGCGCCGAAACCGGGTTCCACCGCGTGCTCCGGGTGGGGCATGAGTCCCACCACGTTGCCGCGGGCGTTGGTAATCCCCGCAATGTCATTGCGTGAGCCGTTGGGGTTGCCGCCCACGTAACGGAAGGCCACGCGGTTCTCGGCTTCGAGTTCGTCCAGGGTGCGCTGATCGGCCACGTACTGGCCATCCTGGTTCTTCAGCGGTACCACGATGGTCTGGCCCTGCTCGTAGCGAGCGGTCCAGGCCGTCTCCGCGTTCTCGATGCGCAGGCCCTGATCACGGCAAATGAACTTCAACTGCTCGTTCTTGATCATGGAGCCGGGCAGCAGGTGCGATTCGGTGAGCACCTGGAAACCGTTGCAAATGCCGAGAACGGGCAGAGCGGCGTCGGAATTGGCCGCGTCAATGATCTTGTCCATGAGCGGCGCGAAACGCGCGATGGCGCCGGCACGCAGGTAGTCCCCGTAGGAGAAGCCACCCGGCAGGATCACCGCATCAACGTTCTGCAGATCTTCGTCCGCGTACCAGAGGGGCACGGCGGTGCCACCGGCAATTTCAACGGCCCGCATGGCATCGCGGTCGTCCAGGGTGCCCGGGAAGGTGACCACACCAACGCGCACGTCCTGCAACGCGGCATTGGGTGCAGGCTGGGACAGATCCGCGATCAGGGGGGTCTGTTCGGCGGTCAAATTCTGGGCCACGATCAGTTCTCCTGGTCCAGCACCGAAACGTTCACGACGTCCTCGATGACCGGGTTGGACAACAGCTTCTCGGCAGCCTCGCGGGCCTGGGCGAGAACCTCGTCCGTTGCTTCACCATCCACGGTGAGTTCGAAGCGACGGCCCTGACGGACCTCGCT
This sequence comes from Kocuria atrinae, assembly GCF_039531425.1. Lineage (NCBI taxonomy): Bacteria > Bacillati > Actinomycetota > Actinomycetes > Micrococcales > Micrococcaceae > Kocuria > Kocuria atrinae. The sequence continues at coordinate 7,578 of NZ_BAAAQA010000008.1, read as the reverse complement.
GAAACCATCCAGCCCGATACGGGGCAGTTCGTTGGCGATCGCCTTGCCCTGCGGGTCAAGGATTTCCGGCTTGGGCATAACATCAACCACGATACGGGCCATTACAACTCCTGAGATTCGAGCTAATCCTTGCCCATCCTATCGGTCCGGGGTCAGGTCCACCTCTACCGTGGCGTCGGTCACGCGGCACGGGAACTCCCGCAGGTTCCTCTCGGGGTCCGGCGGAGGGGTGCGCCCGGCTGCCAGTGCAATGCGCGAGCCCATGAAAGTCCCGTCCAAGCCGAAGACCCAGTAGTGATTGGGACACTCCACGGTGGTCTCACCGACCTGGGATTCGCGGCACACCGTAGCGGCCTGGTGCGGGCATTGGTTCTCGAAGGCCCGCACGGTTCCGCTTTCATCCCGAGTGATGAGCAGCCCGGTTCCGTCAACGCGCGCGGGGACCGCGGTGTTCGCCTCGGTCAGTTCGGCCGCCTTCACGGCCGGCTGCCAGCTCACGCGTCCACTTCCAATAAGTGTTCCGTGACGCTCAAGAGGCGCTGGCGCAGATCCTCCGACCTGGCCGCGAACGCTCGCTGGCGGCGCACGTACTCGGCCTTGCCCTCTGGGGTCTCGATGCGCACCGGCTGGTAACCCCACTCGCTCAGTTCGTACGGGGAGGCCTCCATGTCCGTGCGGCGCACATCCCACGCCAACTCGAAGCAATCGGCCAGCAGGTCAGAATCCACGGCGGGCAACAGTTTGTACGCCCACTTGTAGAGGTCCATGTTCGCGTGCAGGCAGCCGGGTTGTTCCATGCGCCGCTGGGCCTCACGCGTGGGTTGTAGTTCATTGCGGTCCACGGCCTGGGGCTGGAAGAACCGGAACGCGTCGAAGTGGGAGCAGCGGATCTTGTGCGATTCCACCACCCGGTCGGTACCTTCCGCACCCAACCTGAGCCCCACGTACTCGTGACGCACACCGTTCTCCTGTGCCTTGTACGCCATGGCCCATTCGTGCAGGCCGAAGCAATCGAACGTGCCGGTCTTAGCCACGGTGTTGGACAGTAGTTCCCGGATGAAACGAATGGCGGTCTCGCGTTTGGCCACAAAACGTTCACGATCCACCACGACGCCGCTCGCGCCCTCGGGTGCACCCGCCTCCCTGAGTTCAGCCTCCGTGGCGGGGCGGTAGAACTTCCAGTCCGCTCGGTCCTGGGCATCCAGCAGGATCGTTTCGAATCCGGGGTGCCACCGTGTGAACTGGGCGGGGGAGAGCGTGTAGTACGTGAACAGGAAATCTTCCACGGGGTGCTTACGCCCCTCGTGCCTACGGTTCAAGAACGGTTTGGTAAAACCGGAAATGCGCTGTTCGTGTGCTCGGGACGCTGCCAGCCATTCCTCACGGAACAGGGCTTCAGGCACGCGAGGCCTCTTCTGCCTGGGTGATCATGTGCCGCATGGAGTCGTTGAGTTCCCTGACCTGTTCCGGAGTCACTCCCATGCGATCCATCATGATGACCGGCACGTCCGCGGCCTTCTCCCGGAGCGCCTCGCCCTCGTCCGTGAGGGTGACGGCCAGGGCTCGTTCATTCTTGGGATCCCTACCTCGGCGGATCAGGCCGCGTGCTTCGAGCCGTTTCAGCAGCGGCGACAGCGTGGCGGAATCCTGCATGAGTTCCGAGCTCAGATCTTTCACGGTGCGGGGGCTGGAACCCCACAGCGACAGCATCACCAGGTACTGCGGGTGGGTCAGGCCAAGCGGTTCGAGAATCGGGCGGTAGCTCTGGACCACCATGCGCGAAGCCACTGACAGAGAAAAACAGAGCTGGTTCCCCAGAGCCAGCGGATCATGCGCAGCGTTCTCGGAAAAGGTCTCATCACCTGCTTGGCCGTTCATATGTACCTCTCCAACGTCTCCGTCATGAGTGATGATTTGTGCACTAAAAGTGTAGGTCACGGGCTACTTGGATGGCAGCCCGTGACCGGAAAAACTGAAACGCTCAGCGACCGGTGCCCCCGTACACGGTGGCCTCGTTGTCCGCGTCCAAACCGAATGCGGTGTGGATCGCCCGCACGGCGGCGTCCAATTTGCTGACATCGGTGATCACAGAGATACGCACCTCAGAGGTGGAGATCATGTCCACGTTGATGTCCGCGTTGGCCAGGGCCTCGAAGAACTTGAACGACACTCCCGTGTTCGTCTTCATCCCCGCACCGACCAGGGAAATCTTACCCACCTGGTCGTCGTAATCGAGACTCGTGTAACCGATCTTCTCTTCTGCGGCGCGCAGCAGATTCATGGCCAAATCGCCCTGGGACTCGTCCAGGGTGAAGGAGAGGTCGGTCATGGGACGATCGCCGGTGGAGACGTTCTGAACGATCATGTCCACGTTGACCTTGGAGTCCGCGAGCAGACGGAAGATGCGGGAAGCGATTCCGGGGCGGTCCGGGACCCCCACCACGGTGATCTTGGCCTGGGTGCGGTCGTGTGCGATCCCGGAAATCAGCGGCTGTTCCAAGGGAATCTCCTTCTGCGGCGTGAAGTTTTCGTGGGGCGTGGGCATGACCCAGGTGCCCTCGTTGTGGCTGAACGACGAACGGACGTGCAAGGGCACATTGAAGCGGCGGGCATATTCCACGCAACGCAAATGCAGGATCTTGGCGCCGTTGGCCGCGAGTTCCAGCATTTCTTCGGAGGAAACGCGGTCCAGCTTCTGCGCCGAGGGAACAATGCGCGGGTCAGCCGTGTACACGCCGTCCACGTCCGAGTAGATCTCGCACACGTCAGCGTTGAGCGCGGCCGCAAGCGCGACCGCAGTGGTGTCAGAACCACCGCGGCCCAGCGTGGTGATGTCCTTGGTGGAACGGTGCACGCCTTGGAACCCGGCGATGATCGCGATGTTTCCCGCGTCCAGTGCCTCGCGGACGCGGAGGGGATTGACCTCCACGAGCTTGGCGGCACCGTGGTCACCGTCGGTGATCATGCCGGCCTGAGAACCGGTGAAAGACTGGGCGGGTACGCCGATCTCGGAGGTGGCCATGGCCAGCAAGGCCATGGAAATGCGTTCTCCAGCCGTCAGGAGCATGTCCAGCTCGCGGGCGGGTGGCTTGCGGGTGACCTCGTTGGCCAGATCCAGCAGGTCATCGGTGGTGTCACCCATGGCGGAGACAACCACCACGACATCGTTGCCGGCGTTGCGGGTCTCTGCGACCCGGCGGGCAACTCGGCGGATTCCATCGGCATCAGAAACCGAGGAACCACCGAACTTTTGGACAATGAGGCTCATACATTCCTCTCGGACTGCGCAAGAATCACGCGATCAAGTGGTTTGGCGTCCATGCTAACTGTTCACACAACCATGATCGTTCCGGAGTCCAATGAGGCGCGGCTGAGGTGTTAGTTCGCTTCCGCGATGACCGTGCGCCCTTCGAAGGCCCGGCCGAGAGTGACCTCGTCCGCGTACTCCAGGTCGCCGCCCACGGGGAGGCCGGAAGCCAACCGGGTCACGCGGATGCCCAGGGCCTTGAGCATCCGGGACAGGTACGTGGCCGTGGCTTCACCCTCCAGGTTGGGGTCCGTGGCCAGCACAATCTCCTGGATGGTTTCGTCCGACAACCGCGTCATGAGTTCGCGGATTCGCAGTTGATCGGGGCCCACGCCCTGGAGGGGCGAAATAGCGCCGCCGAGCACATGGTAGAGCCCGCGGTAACTGCGGGTGCGTTCAATGGCCATGACGTCCTTGGACTCCTCGACCACGCAGATCACGGTGCGGTCGCGGCGGGCGTCGCGGCAGATCGCGCATTCTTCCTGCTCGGTCACGTTGCCGCAGACCTGGCAGAAGGACACGGACGTTTTGACTGTGGTGATGGCGTCCACGAGCTGCTGAACTTCGTCCTTGTCCGCGTCGAGCAAGTGGAAGGCAATGCGCTGTGCAGATTTGGGTCCTACACCCGGGAGCCTTCCCAGCTCATCAATGAGATCTTGGACCGCGCCTTCGTACACAGTTCTCCTTGGGGGATTCGGTTAGTTCGCTTGGTGGGGGCGCTCTTCAATGAGCAAGCCCCCCAGGATTCGTTCAATGGCCGCGCGCCCGTACACGGTGGAATCCTCAATGGACTCGTCATCCGCACTGGGCGAGAAGTTCTCATCCTCGCTGGTGTCCGATGAGTCAGCGGGCTGCTGTGCTGTTGGACGTTGCCGGGCCGCTGCGATTTCTGCCGCGTGGCGTTCCCGGAAGCTGGGCCGCTGACCACGCGGGCCGCCGGATTGGGCGGGTGCCTTCTCGGGTGCTTTCTCGGATGAACCGCCCGGGCGGCGATCCGATGTCTCATACAGGTCGGCGGGCGGCTCGTCCTCCGGCGGAGGCGGGGGTTCGTTGGGAGTCCAGTATTCGTTACTGGGTTCCGGGGCGTACGAGGAGGTCTGAGCAGCCTGCGGACGTGCAGACTCTGCTTCGGGGGCCTGAGCCGGCCGGTCGGATTCAGCGACCGGTTCTGAAGCGTCCGGGCCGCTGTCCGGGGTACGCGATTGCCCGAGGCTGTTGGCCGGCGCAGATTCGGACTCAGCGTCCTCCTCAGTGGTGTCCGGGTCCGTCTCCGGGCAAGCGGTGGCGCTGCGGTCGCCGGGCTCGGTGTCCGCGACGTCTTGGCCCTGCCCGATCGTGAAATCTGAAGGCGTGAGTGTGGCCGGGTCCGAGGAGGCGGCCGTGGATTCCTCCGAATCCGTATCGACCTCAGTTGTTCCTGAAGGATCTGCAGGCTTTGCCTCAGCTCCATCCGCATGGGTCGGAGCGGATGATTCGGCGGGCCCACCCTGCGGGATTTTCGCCACTGACCACGAGGTCACGGGTTCATCAGGAGAGGGCTCCGGCTCGGGCTCCGGAGTTTCCTCACGGGGCTGCTGATCCTCGTGAGCTGGGCGCCGGCGTTGCGCGCCGAAGCCCTCCTGTTCGCGGAAGTAGACGGGTGGCTCATTATTGGACTGTCGTTCTGCGCTGCCCTGGGCAGGCTCCTGAGCACGGTGATCCTGGCTGCCGCGAGCTTGACCGTCAGTTCCTTGGCGAGCCTGGGCCGGCCCGTTGCTGTCCTGCCCGCCTCCATAGGTGGAACGGCCGGAACGATCACCGCCCTGGTCGCTTCCGCGCGCTGGCCCTCCGGGGCCACCGCTGCCACGGCCTTGACCTCCACCGCGCGTGGGACCACCGGGTTCGTTCCCGCCCGGGGCGCCGCCGCGAGTGGGGCCACCCGAAGCGCCGCCGCTCTGGCCGCCGCCGTGAGTGTCACCGGGGCGTACTGCCTCGATGCGGCAGTCGATACCGAGTACGGAGTGGATGGCCGCACGAACATCGTTCTCGAAGCGCGGGAAGTTCAGCAGATCCCCCTCGGCATCGAAGGCAATGCGGAGGGTCTGACCGTCGAACGACACGGGGGTGCCGCGCATCGTGACCGTCCATGCCACGCGGCGGATCTCGGCCAGTGCGGAAACAATTTCCGGCCAGGATGCCCGCAACAGTTCGATCTCGCCGCCCTGGTCGGCGGAGGTATGAGTCTCCGGGCTCTGAGCCGGGGCAGTTTGGCCACCACGGGTTTCGCCGGTACCGCGGGGCGCCCCTGATGGGGCGGCACTTTGGTTTCGGCCAGGTTCCTCCGAATCAGGGCGTGCCGGAGTGGTGTCCCGGTGTTCCGGCCCGTGATCGACCGAACCATTGTCGTGAGCCGCGTCCGGTTCCCCCTGGCCGGTCCGACCGTCCGCGGGCGGGGTGCCGTTGGCCCTCTCACGTTCGGGCTCCGGAACCGGGCTAGCGGCAGCCGGGTGCGACGTTCCTTCAGGTTCTTCGGTGCCGTCCTGAGGATCCGTGGGTTCCTCCACGGTGGGGGCGTTCATCCCCGCCGACGGCGGAGCCGAAGGAGGTGTGGCTTCCGGCTGGGCCACGCGCTCAGGCGCGCTGGGACGCTGTGGTGCGGGAGCGGCGTCGTCGCCAGCGGAAAGCTGGTCGGTCTCGGGGGCGCCCTGGCGGATTCCGGCACCCCGGGGGATGCTGAGGCGGCGCTCGAGACGGTCCACGCGGGCCGTGATGCCGCGCGTGGTGTGGTCGGCGGAGGGCAGGAGGATGCGTGCGCACAACAATTCGAGGTGAAGCTGCGGGGAGGTGGCCCCGGTCATCTCGTTGAGCGCGGTGTTCGTGATGTCCGCGGCGCGAGAGAGCTCCGCGGCCCCGAGCTGGGTGGCCTGATTGCGCAACCGATTGATCTGGTCGGTGGGCATGCCGTGCAAGATGTTCGCGGCAGAATCCGGCACCGCGTTGACCACCACCAGGTCGCGGAAACGTTCCAGCAGGTCTTCCACGAATCGGCGCGGGTCTTGGCCGGTTTGAACCACACGGTCGATTGAGCTGAACACGGTGGCGGCGTCACCGGCGGCAAAGGCATCCACGACGTCATCGAGCAAGGCCGCGTGCGTGTAGCCGAGCAGCGCCACCGCGAGGTCGTACGTCATGCCGCGATCATCAGAACCGGCCATGAGCTGGTCGAGCACGGAGAGGGAGTCGCGCACCGAACCGCCGCCGGCACGGACCACCAGGGACAGCACGCCGGGCTCCGTGGCCACGTGCTCCTGCTCGCTCAATTGTTCCAAGTACTGCATGAGAGGCTCCGGCGGGACCAGCCGGAACGGGTAGTGGTGCGTGCGCGAGCGAATGGTGGTGAGCACCTTGGAGGGCTCGGTGGTCGCGAAGATGAACTTCACGTGCTCCGGGGGCTCCTCCACGATCTTCAGGAGAGCATTGAAGCCTTCGCGCGTGACCATGTGGGCCTCGTCGATGATGAAGATCTTGTAGCGATCCCGGACCGGGGCGAAGGTGGCCCGTTCGCGCAGGTCGCGCGCGTGATCCACGCCGCCGTGAGAGGCAGCGTCCATCTCGATGACATCCAAGGAGCCAGCGCCGTCTCGGGAGAGATCCCGGCAGGAATCACAATGACCGCACGGCGTGGCCGTGGGGCCTTCGGCGCAATTGAGACAGCGCGCCAGAATACGAGCCGACGTGGTCTTGCCGCAACCGCGTGGGCCGGAGAACAAATACGCGTGATTGACCCTGTTCTTGCGCAGGGCAGTCATGAGGGGCTCGGTCACATGTTCCTGACCGATGACATCCTCGAAGGTCTCCGGGCGATAGCGGCGGTACAGGGCGGTAGTCACGTATGAAACCTTAGCCGCGGTCACCGACAGGCACAGCGCGACCGCACGGTTGGGGAGTTAGAGACGAAAAGACCCCTCGCGCACCCGCCAGAGCCCATTTACCCTTGCTACCTTCCGGTCCTGGGGGAGTTCAACAGGATGACGCCACGCGAGGGGCTGCCCATTACTTTAGCTCAACTGCGGGCAGAGTTCGAAACCGATCGGGTGGCCGCTTCACGCCCCCGCGAAATTGATGAACAGCTGGGTGAATCGCGCCTCGAGGGGCCACTTCGTGGCCCGGTGAGTGGCTCGCGTGCCAACGGTTGAACACTTCCGTGACCTGCTCAAATATCGGGCTCTTCAGAGTTGAGTGTGGGGTGAGGCGTCGAGTCCACCGGTGATGAGGAGCATGCGGAGGCGGTA
>NZ_BAAAQA010000007.1:0-24484 GCF_039531425.1 Kocuria atrinae | reverse complement strand
AATCATGGGCCAACCCATCACACAACACCCCTGTCACTAGAAGCGTTGCAACCACCCTCTGAACCCGCGGTGGAAATTGCCACACCGATCAAGAACAAGGCATTCAGGATTCCGGCAATGATCACGAGCTCAAGGGGGTTGGCGGCGAATATGGCCAGGGTGCCCCACGTGATGGGGAGGACGACCATGATGATCTTCATCCACTTGTCACGAGTCACCATGTTGGTCCAGTCGAAGGCGCCGAATACAGCCAGGGTATTCGCTACCTGCCGGCCCAGGCTGGGGACGTTGGCCAGGATGGTCTTGAAGAGGGCCACTCCTGCCCCAATGAGGAAGAGAACTCCGCCCCACTGTCCGACGGCGGTTTCGAAAATGCTCGAGATCACGGTCATGACCTCGTTGCCCTTGGGTCGCAAGTCGGGCTGCGGATGCAGGACTGCGGCTCCCAGCATGTAGAACGCCATGGTGGAGATCGTGTAGATGATCCACGAAACCCAGGCGTCCAATTTCATGACACGGATCCATCCGCGTGCCCGATCAACCCAAGCCTGTGTCCCATCATTGGGTCCGGACCAGGCCGCATAACCCTTTTCAACCACCCAGTAGGTGTAGGCCGTGATTTCACCGGCACCCACACCCGTCATTCCGAACATTGCCAGAGCCACGCCCATGGCACCGGCGGCAACCTGGAAACGTAGCCCGTCTCCCAGGTCGCCCAGGCTCCAGCTGTATTCGGTGAATTGGATCAGGAACACCATGGCTACGGCGAAGAGCGTCACCAGCATGACGAGCACTGTGGAGATGTTTTCTACGATCTCGTACCGATTCGCCAGGTGGATCGCAATCGCGATCACTACCAGGATCGCAACCCAGAGGCTGATGGACATGAAGGAGAAGGGGTCTCCCCCGATGGGGAAAAGCATGGAGAACGCCAGTGCCGCCCCGCCAATGACGCCTGCTTGCCCAATCAGGAACTGTAAGAACATGAACAGTACGAGCCAGGCCATCCAACCCCGGCCCGCAATTTTCGGCGGCACCTGGTTGTACCCGGTAATGGCTGCCTTGCCGGTGGAAATGGACCAGCGAGCTAACTCAACCTGCACCCAGACCTTCACAAAGGTGGAAACCAGGACTAGCCAGAACAACATGAAGCCGACTTGCGCGCCCAGCGCGGTGGCGGTGAGTAGCTCACCGGAGCCAACAACGGCGGCACTTGTGATCATGCCCGGGCCGAGAAACTTGAGTCTCTGCCCAAATCTTGTGGGAGGCTCTTGGATGTGAGCCTGGTCCAGGATGTACGGGTCTTTGTGCTTGGCGAACGTGGTTTCCTGCCCCGTGGCAGCGCGCATGCCGACTCCTTCGACGACGAGTACGTGCCCTTCCGTGAACAAGAAAGTGGAAGCGCCCTGTGACTGTAGCCACACAACTTCGCCCAGGGTATCCAGTTGCCATAAGTTTCCGGGCGACGCCGCGCGCGACGTTTGCGGGCGGCGTCGCCTTGTGCAGAAGGCCCCTGTCATCTGTGGCTGAGCATCGCAGGCCGGTGCGCCGATTTCATGCGAAGCTCAGCCTCAGATGTCGAGGCGCGCGTATTACAACCGCACAACCATTTTTCCAGTGTTCGCGCCGCCGAGCAGGTCGATGAACGCCTGCGGCGCGTTTTCCAGTCCGTCGCGGAATGTCTCATCCGCCTGGAGAGTGCCGTCCTGTAGCCATTCGATGGCGTGCTTGTGGAACTCCTCGGCCAGGTCGTAGTGGTTGCCCACGATGAACCCGCGCAGATTCAGCTCCTTGCCGACCGCTAGGAACAAGTTGTTCGGGCCGGGCTCCGGCTCAGTGTTGTTGTACTGCGAAACGGCGCCGCACATCGCCACGCGCCCATACTTGCGCAGTGCCCCGATTGCCGCTTGAAGGTGATCGCCGCCCACGTTGTCGTAATACACGTCAATCCCGTCGGGCGCGGCCTTGGTCAGCGACTCGGCGACGTCCCCGTCCTTGTAGTTGAAGGCCTCGTCGAACCCCAGTTCCTTAATGCGGGCGATCTTCTCGGCGGAACCCGCAGACCCGATCACCTTGGACGCCCCCAGCGCCTTGGCGATCTGGCCGACAGCGGAGCCGACGGCGCCGGCAGCGCCCGAGACGAACACGACGTCACCCTTCTTGAACTTCGCGATCTCCGTGAGCCCCACGTAGGCGGTGAGGCCGGGCATTCCGAGGATGCCGAGGTACTTGGACGGGGAGGCGGCCTCGACGTCGACGACGGTCGCGGCGTCGTCGTCGACCACCGAGAATTCGCGCCATCCCAGCATGTGCGAGACGTGATCGCCCACCTTGATGCTGTCGGATTCGGACGCGATCACGGTGCCTACCGCGGTGCCTTCCAGTGGTTCGTCGATCTGGAACGGCGGGATGTAGGACTTGGCGTCGTTCATGCGGCCGCGCATGTACGGGTCAACGGACATCACTTCGTTCTGCACGAGAATCTGCCCGGACTTAAGGGTGGGGATCGCCGCTGTTTCGAGACGGAAGTTCTCGTCCGTGGGTGTTCCGTGCGGTCGCGAGGCCAGGACGATCTGGCGTGTTTCTGTGGGTGTTTCGGTAGTTGCCATGAAAATTCCCCCATAGGACTTGTTGGCGTTGATGCAGGGTGGTCTAACGGTGTGAGATGTTTCCACCCTGTGCTGGAAAGTTGGTGAACACAAGTTCCACTAGGGATGATATTGAAGAGCGGCTCCGCCGATATCGCTTGATGATCACGTCAGATCCTCGGGCGTGTCAGGAACTTGGCCTCGAAGGAATCGGGCCATGATGGTGGCCAAGATCAGGGCAATTACGAAGGCGAAAAGCAGCGTGAACCCAAGGCCTGGTGCGGAGGAGGCCGATGGAGAGAGCTGTGCTGGCCAGTAGGGCCCATTCAATGACTCGCATGTTCCTCCATGGTGGCATTAAGGACTTCAGGCACGTTCGTATGGGAACTTGCCGCTGCCCTTGCGCAGCGGGCGAGAGACTGATGGCATGGGGTATGGAGCCCGATCAACGAGCAGCGAATGTAGATGCTGAGCGCGGCATTCCTAGCGCGATCAGACCGTTTATCCCGGCTTTCCTAGTGGTCCTTCTGGGTATCGGAACGCTCATGCTGAGGGTCGCTGGAGCCATCAATGACACAGCTTCATCGATTGTCTTTGCAATCTTGATTGCTGCCGGTTTGCTCTTCTACGTTCTCATCAACCGAGGAATCGACCCGAAGTAGCGGAGATCGAGATTCGCTTTCAAGGAGTCGCGGGCTACCCGTAGTGATACCTGCATGTGGCAATCAAGACGTCGTCGTTAGTCACCTTGTATACGAGACGATGCTCTTCCGTGATTCTGCGCGACCAGTAGCCAGCAAAGTCATAGCGCAAGGGCTCGGGTTTCCCGATATCCTCATTGCCATTTCGCACGATGTCTTGGATGAGAAGATTAATCCGTTTGAGGATCTTCCGGTCTTGACGTTGCCACCATAAGTACTCATCCCAGGCCGACTCGGACCAGACAAGTCTCATGATTAGTTCTCATTCAGAAGTTCGTGTGATGTGCCGCGTCCAGCCTCCAGCTCCTCCATGGAATTAAGAAGTCGTCGAGCGTTCTCAGGGGAACGCATTAGGTAGGCCGTCTCTTTCAGGGAGTTGTACTCATCCAACGAGACAATCACGACCGGCTCATGGCCAGAACGAGTCACAATGACCTCTTCCCGGTCATCGATGACTGAATCCAAGACTTCCGCATAGCGAGCCCGTGACTCCGAATAATTCATAGTCTTCATGGAACACCTCCGTACAAAAAAATGTACGCCCCATGTCGAGGGTGACGATTCGCCCGGGGGCTCCGTTTCCCCAGCATCGAGGTCAGAGCCGCGGTGCGGCGACTGCAGGGTCTTCGCGCGATGGGGCGGCCGGAGCGGCGTCGTCGGAGTTGGTGGGCGCTACGCCCAGGACTACTAGGGCGACGGCGAGAACTGCAAGACCTGCCCAGCCGAGGGTCGTGAGTTGCTCGCCCACCACGACGACCGCCAGGAGCGCCGCGACGGCGGGCTCGATCAGGGTGAGTGTCGTGGCGGTGCTGGGGCGAACACGTTTGAGCCCGAGTCCGAATAGGTAGTAGCCGAGGAACATCGGTATCAGCGCCATGTATGCGGCCACGGTGAACGATTCGGTTGAAGCGAGCAGGGGTGCGCCGGTGAGCAAGAGGACGGGTATCAAGAGCGCTCCACCGAACCCGAAGACGGCGCCCATTGCTGCCGCGCGTCCAATCTCACGAGAGATCAGGCGGTGGACCACCCAGGAATACAGGGCATAGGTGATACCGGCGATCAGACCAAGTCCGATGCCGAAGAGTGTGTCCGAGGCTGACGCCGTTGGTTGATCGGCCTTGGCCACACACAACATCGCACTACCTGCGATGCCCAGGGCAGCCGCCATCATCCACCAGCCACTCAACGGTTTGCGCTCCAGGATGAGCTCTAGGATTCCAGAGGCCAGCGGCGCCGAGGCCAGCGAGACCACCGTGCCGATGGCCACGCCCGCCAAGTGCATTGAGCTGTAGAACGCGAGCGGGTAGATGGCCACTGCCACGGCTCCCGCGACGATCATGCCCGTGTGGGAGCGCAGATCTCGGCGGGCGCGTCCCAGGGAGGGGAGGGCGATGGCCGCCTGCAGCAACCCGCCGATGCCCAGTGCGGCCGCGCCGATGGCGAGAGGGCCGGCGTCCGGAGCAAACGTCGCCGCTGTTCCGGTGGTGCCCCACAAAAACGCGGTGACCAGAATGGCGACTACGCCGCTCGTCGTTCCCTTCATCGGGTTCGGTTCAGATCTGCGAGCATGCCGACGGCGATCGCCCGGGCTCGGCGCAGTCGGCTCGGTTCGCCCTCCAAGCCAGATCGGGCCATGGCTCCTTCGAGGAGGTAGCTCAAGTGTTCGCCCACTTCAGCGGCGGAATCGTTGTCAGTCAGGAGGCGTAGCTGTTCGACCAGCAGCCCCTCCACGTACTCCTTGTGGCGGCGCACGATCTCCCGGCCGGGATCGCCGACGGGAAGTTCCGCAGCAGCATTGAGAAGGCCACAGCCTCGAAAGCCGTGTTCGTACCCGGTACTCGCGTGGTCGATGTAGGCGTCGAACACCGCGAGGATCTGTTCCTGGGGCGTGCCGGCCTCAGCTGCACGAGCTCGATACAGCGCGAGCCACTCTTGATGCCTGGCCTCAACGTAGGCCTCGACGAGATCCGCTTTGGAGGAAAAGTTGTTGTACAGGCTCATCTTCGCCACCCCGGCCTGCGCGGTGATCCGGTCAATGCCGGTGGCGTTGATGCCGTCCGCATAGAACCGTTGAGCGGCTGCGTGGAGGATCCGGTGACGAGCCGACGGTTTCCGGGCTGCAGAGTGTGATGGCTGGGGTGTCATGAACGTCTCCTTCATAATAGGTAGACCAGTCTACCTATTATGAAGATCCGGTCACTAGAGTGGGCCACGGTGCGGGCTAGTTCGGACATCCGGGGCAGAGCTTCGCGCGCTGGTGGAGGCCGACGCCATTTTGGGCAGAGGATCGTAGAAAAACCCATAGCTGGCGGGCGAACCACTGCCACGAATGCTCAGCGCTCGCAGTGACGGACCGCCCACGCTGCTGTGAGCAGCGCTGCCCATGGCAGCACCAGGGCCGGGCGGCCATGAGAGCGGACAAGCTTGACGCATGACTGAAACTACTGCTGCTCCGGCCGGGAGCACGCTTGACGAAGAAATGTACCGGCAACTGTTCGAGCGTCGGATCCTGCTACTCGGGGAGCCACTGGAGGGATGGAACTCGAACCGCCTCTGCAATGGGCTCATCCTTTTAGCGGCCAAGGATCCCCGAGCAGACATCACGTTGCTCATCAACTCACCGGGTGGCTCGGTGCCCGGAATGCTCGCGATTCGCGATTGCATGCGGGCCATCCCGTGCGACGTTGCCACGATCAATCTCGGAATGGCCTACAGCGCCGGGCAATTCCTCTTGTCCTCTGGCGCCCCTGGTAAGCGCTACGCGATGGAACATTCCAAGGTGCTGCTCCACCAGGGTTCATCGGGGATAGCCGGTACGGCCATGGACATCGCAATCCAAGCTGACGACCTCCGTCACACCCGTGACACTGTTCTTTCGCTGGTCGCTCAGGACACCGGTCAAGACCGCGATGTAATCGAACAGGACTCAAGGCGTGACCGCTGGTTCGATGCCCAGGAGGCTCTTGAATACGGGTTCATCGACCACGTGGTCACGGGGTTGGGCGACATTGTGTCGAACCTCGAACCTTTCACGGCAGGAAAAGGCTCATGAGCACTTACACCATCCCCTACGTCACCACCCATAGCCCGCAGGGAGACCGCACGGTCGACGTGTACTCGAGACTTCTTGAAGAGCGGATCGTCTACCTGGGCACGGCGATTGATGATGGCGTGGCCAACGCAATCATCGCTCAGCTCATACACCTGGAAGCGGATAAGCCCGACCAGCCCATTCAGCTCTACATCAACTCACCGGGCGGTTCGATCCCAGCCATGCTGGCGATCTACGACGCCATGAATTACGTGCGATGCGACGTGTACACCACGTGCGTGGGAGAGGCCGGGTCCACCGCCGCAGTCATTCTTGCCGGGGGAACACCCGGTGGGAGATCCATGCTGCCCCACGGGCGCGTGGTGATTCACGCTCCCGCCGCGGAAGGGCGCGGAGCGGTCCCCGACCTCATTCTCGAAGCCGATGAAATTGAACGTGTGCGCACGATGCTCGAAGAAATCCTGGCCCGGCATACGCAGAAAACTCGGGAACAGATCCGGAAGGACACGGAACGCGACCTCATCCTCACCGCCGAGAAGGCGTTGGAGTACGGGGTCATCGACGAGATTGTTGGGCAGCGCCCTCGTCATTGAGGTGGATCAGGCCGCGAGGCACAATGAGCCGCGATCAACATTGGACGCGGCACGACGTGCGACCTCACCAACGGTCAGGTCCAGTGCGCCCGCCACGGCACTGAAGATCTCGGACGAAGGGTCTTTTCGACCCCGCTCGATCTCTGAGAGGTACTGCGGCGCAACCCTGCGCGACTCGCGACATCTGCAATACGTTCGCCCCGGTCGAGGCGTTCCTCACGCAGCGTCTCACCCACGGACTCCCGCCAGAGCAGGTCTGACGAGGCTTCAGGTGCCGGAAACTTCACTACGTCGCCCATGTGTCCACGCTACGCCTCATACATGGACTCATGTCACTGCCGTGAGCTTAATTCGGGGCCTTCAGGTCGATGCCGCCCCGACCGGTGATTCGCCGGTGCGAGCACCGGCTTTGGGCCGGTCATCCATCCAATTCATACCGCTACTCACTCAGAAACTCCGCCAACTGCGCGAGTGCTTTGGCGTGACCGTTCCGGTGACCATCGATCATGTCCTGACCCACGAACGAGGCCACTTGATCAACGATGGTGACCAGGGCGCCGTCGTCGTGGGGTTCGAAGGTCCAGGTGACCAGCGCGGTCGCGAGGAGCGTGCCGTCGGTCGTGACCGTGTCGGTGTGGACGACCAACTCGCGCGGAAGGATCTGGACGTACCCGATCTCGCCCGCGACGTTGAGATCGCCGGACGGGCCGCAGCGGTACGAGGCGCGGCCGCCGGGGCGGAAGTCATCGGCGGAGTAGATCAACCCGTCGCCCTTGGGGACGCTCCACTTCGACCGTGAGGACGTGTCCTGGAAGGCCGCCCACACAGTGTCCAGGGGTGCTGAAATGACCTGAGTGATGTGAAGGGTCTGATGCGTGACGCTCATGGGAAGCTCCAGAGCTTGTGGGGTTGGGAGTCCAGTCAAGCACCGTGGCACCCGCAAGGAAAGGAGACGTTCGTCGACCCGATCAGAGCTGGTTCGTCGGAAAGTCCTTGAGCGGTGTCCAGCCGAACGGAACGGGTCCGCGGGGCTTCGCACGAGCGCGGTCCTCGACATCGGACCACCCCTGTGCGTCGGTGGCACCGGGATCGCCGACGGCGCCGCGGGCCGGTCGAAAGCCGACGTCGTCAATGACGGCATCCGGCGCGCTTCCCCGTCGAACGGATGCCCGGCAGCTCCACGAAGGATCAGCCCAGCCCCCGCCCCGAAGGCTTCGGTAACCCCGGTATCGCGCGGGATCCGTCAGGTCCCAGCACCATTCCCACACGTTTCCGAGCATGTCGTAGAGGCCGAAGTCATTGGGCTGTTTGGTGGCCACGGGCTGAGGTGAGTCGACGCCGTCGGTCTCGGTCCAGGAAATCTCCGCGAGGGGGCCGTACGTTGGGCCGGTCGTTCCCGCGCGGCATGCGAATTCCCATTCGGCGTCGGTGGGTAGGCGATAGCCGTCCGCGGCTGGATTCCAGAACGCCCAGTCATCGGTGATCGTGTACGCGGGCGAGAGGCATTTCGCTTCCGATGCCGCATTGCACCACCTGATCGCGTCGAACCAGGTCACGGGCGCGGCGGGTTCATTCGCATTCGAATTGCCCGCCTCCCCAGCGGATTGCCCGACCGTTACGGGAGTCTCGGCGAGCTGGAATGCCTCAAGGACGACGTCGCGCACGGCTCCGGTCCGCGTGTTCTTGAGTGTGATGCTCCCCGCTGGAACGTGACGGAAGGTGATCGCGGGCGGAGTCATGATTAACAGCCTTCCATGAACCCTGATGAGGCAGCTTGTCCTCAACGAACCATCGAGAACCGAACCGCCTGCAGTCAGGGAGGTTCTCTGGGCTGAAGATGGCATCGAGCCCTGGGAATCCGTGAATTGGGAGGCGTCACCGGATTGGGAGTTCGACTCCGCCATTCACGACGACCCGGCCGATCTCGTCGAGAACTGGCAGACGAGTGTCTCACTGGCCCGGGCGAACGCCGATCGTGCCTGTGCGGAAGGCGGCCTAGACACCAGAAGCAAAACCACACGCCACGGCGAAACCCACAACCTCCGCTGGATCCTGACCCACATGATCGAGGAGTACGCCCGCCACAACGGACACGTGGACCTGAGCAGGGAATCCATCGACGGGCTCACGGGGGAGTAAAAGCAGCCGGCCGAGGCCCCGTGTCATGATGAAGCCCTCCAACTCACCAACCGGAACGAAGGAGTTCTCGGGTGACTACGTGGCATATCAGAGATTTCCACCCCGCTGACATGGACTCGATTCTGCGCCTGTGGGAGAGTTCCCGCTTGTCCGGCGTGGAACCCGTTTACGCCCTGTCGGAAGTCCTGGCGTCATGCCAGGAGGACCAAGCCGTGGTCGCCGTGGACGACGACGTGGTGGTCGGCGCGGCCGTGGCACGCGCTGCGCATGACCAGGGCTGGATCGTGTTCTTCGGCGTGGACAGTCAGTGGCTCGACCAGGGCATCGGCAGTGCGCTCTTGGCGGCTGTTGAAAGCAAACTTGCGCCACTGGGGCTCACGAGGCTCTCCATCCTGGTGCCCGATTCCGAGCGTCGCGTGGAGGCTTTGGGGGACGCTGGCTACCTGGACAAGAAGCACCTTCGCTATTTCGAGCGGGAAATCCCCATCCAGCGCCAAGAAATCGGACTGCTCGATGCGCTCGGCGGTCGGCTGCTGCCGCGAAACCTCTGGAACAACATGGGTGGCATGCAGCGGGAGAAGGAAATGCTCGAACGGCGCCTTGTCCTGCCACTGGCCGATCCCGATCTAGCTCAGCAGTACGGCGTGGTGCCGCCGCGGGCAGTCATGCTTTTCGGGCCTCCCGGCACCGGCAAGACGACCTTCGCCAAGGCCATTGCCTCTCGCCTGGAATGGCCGTTCGTTGAGGTCTTCCCGTCCCGTCTCGCCGCCGATCCCAAGGGACTAGCCGGTGCCCTGCGTGAAATCTTCTTGGAAATCTCGCAGCTGGAACACGCGGTCGTCTTCATCGACGAGGTCGAGGAAATCGCCGCCCAACGCAAGGGCGATCCGCCGTCGCCGCTGCAGGGCGTGACCAACGAGCTGCTGAAAATCATCCCCGCCTTCCGCGACCGCCCCGGCCGTCTGCTGGTCTGCGCCACCAACTTCATTCGCACGTTGGATTCGGCCTTCCTGCGCCATGGCCGCTTCGATTACGTCATCCCCATCGGCCTGCCCGACGACGTCGCTCGCCAAGCCATTTGGCTGCGCTACATCCCCGAATCGGTCGCCGAAAACGTTGACCTGGACCTGCTGGTGTCCAAATCGAACGGCTTCTCCCCGGCGGATATCGAGTTCTCGGCGCGCAAGGCTTCCCAGCACGCGCTGGAGAAATCGGTTTACGGGGCCGCTTCGGATGGTTCCGCAGCTGAAGCTGCCGACGTCGACGCCGCCGCCAAGACCGACGCCGCCGCCAAGACCGACGCCGCCGCTCGCGCACCTGGCGCTACCGGACCCACGACGGAGGACTATCTGGAGGCCATCGCTCAAACCCGCGCCACGGTCTCCGCCGAGGTCGTCCACGAGTTCCAGGAGGACATCAAGCGGATCGCGCGGTTGTAGCTGTTTGGTTCGTTGCACGGTGAGTTTGTCGCCCCCTATCTCCCGCAGTTGGGCGTGGTTAGGGTGGATGCATGAGCAAAATTGCGGTGTTGGGCGCCAGCGGAAATTTCGGGTCTGCCCTGTCAGAGAAGTTGGAATGGCAGGGGCATGACGTGGTGCGCATCAGCCGGAGCCACGGCGTGGACGTGATGTCGCCGGAGAGTGTCGAGCGGGCTTTGGTGGGCGTGGACGTCGCGGTCGACGCGCTCCACATTGATGCCCTCGGCGCGCAGAAGTCGATCGAGTTCTTCACCCGTGCGGCGCGGAACGTGGTCCAGGCAGCGCAAGCGAGCGGCGTCGGCAGGATCGTGTGTCTGTCCATCGCGGGCGCAACCAACCCCGAGGTGAACCACCGAAACGGCCATTACCAAGGGAAGGCCGCGCAGGAGAGTTTCTACCAAGAGGCGGATATCCCCTCCACGACGGTGCGTTCATCGCAGTGGTTCGAGCTGATCCCCGTGCTCGTTCATCGGGTGACCAAAGGTCCGCTGTCAATCATGCCGAGCATGCTGATGGCATCTGCCGCTATGAGCGATGTGGTGACTTTCATGGCTGACATCGTGAGCGAACCTCGCCCGGCTCGGAACGAGATTGTGGCTGTCCGGGGACCCCAGGTGGATTCCGCGGCGAACTTTGCCCGGCGGATTCTCGCTGCCAAGGGTTCGATCGACGGTGTGCAGCCGAAAACCATTCGTGAGGCTCCGTACTTGGGTCGCGGAATCGCCAACGGCGGCCTCATCCCGGCCGATGCCCAGGTGACCACCACGACAATCGATGAGTGGCTCGGCGCGTAGGACCAGTACCCAGCCAAGGCATTGAGAAGCCCGGCGTGCGAGCAAACCTTGCTTGATTAATACCCCATAGGGGTATACAAAAGAAGGAGAGGAACCGATCGGGTTTTCGACCTGCGGCTCGACCGCTCGGGGTCGCTGCCTATTGATGCCGCACCCCGCATCGACACTCGAACCAACGATGGAAGGAACCACCTTGAAACGCACCACCACTTTGGCTGGCCTGACACTTGCTGCTGCCTTGGCGTTGACCGCTTGTGGTGGCACGGACACGGGGGAAGAAGAGACGACCTCAGCTCCGGGTGCCACGGCCACCGCAACGTCGTCGCCGTCTGCTGCCGATGGGTCCGGTGCTCATGGTGGCCATGAGGGACATGAAGGAATGGGTGGTGCTGAGCACCAGCACAACCCGAATGGTGGTCCTCCTCCAGAGGGAATTGTGGAAGCAAGCGACCCCACATACCCCGTGGGCTCCACGGTGACCCTCGCTGCCGATCACATGCCGGGTATGCAGGGCAGCGAAGCCACCATTACAGGCGCCTTCGACACGACTGCCTACTCGGTGACGTACACGCCGACCGACGGTGGCGAACCCGTGGTCGATCACAAGTGGGTGGTCCAGGAAGAACTACAGGAACCGGGTGAACCGCCCCTGGCGGATGGCACGCAAGTTGTCCTGAGCGCCGATCACATGGCGGGGATGAACGGAGCCGAGGCCACCATCGAGAGCTCCACCGATGAGACCGTCTACATGGTGGATGTGGAGACGGACGGGATGAAAATGACGAATCACAAATGGGTTGTCGAGAGCGAGATCGAGCCCTCTGAGTAGCCCGAGCGCCGTCGTCCCCGCTCCGAAAGCCGCACCTCCTGGCAACTGCTGCCAACCATGGGTACCCGGCCAGCCCCGCGAATACAGTGACCATCAGATCGCCATGGTCGGAGCTGGCTGGGTTCTAGGAGTGGTCAGCGCCGCCGCGATGGCACGGAGTTGGACGCGACGAAGGGGCCGCACACATGACTACTCAACCCGAACTCGGCAGCACGACCGGCCGTTACATCGAGCAGGATGGACTCAAGTTCCGCGATCTCGACGGCGACGGCGTTCTCTCACCCTTCGAGGACTGGCGCCTCCCCGCCGTCGAACGTGCTCGCGACCTGGTCTCCCGTATGACCACCGAGGAGAAGGCCGGGCTGATGGTTATCGGCTCGCACTACCCGGGCTACTCCGCATTCCTGCCTAACCCCGTCGAGGGACAGATCCTCAACCAGGAAGACGTCTGGCGTGACGCCAACCCCATTACCGGCGTGCCCTTCGCAGAGCCGGTCCTGGTTACCTCCGCGACCGGCAAGGCCATCAACGAGCGCGGTCAGCGCTACTTCGTGGTCCGCGACAATCTCACTCCCCAGGAGCTCACCGAGTGGACCAACGCGGTCCAGGAACTCGCGGAGAACTCACGGCTGGGCATCCCGGCGGTCTTCGCCTCCAACCCGCGGAACCACGTGGCGCTCGTGTCCCAGTTCGGCGTGAATGAGTCGACCGGCATATTCTCCGAATGGCCCGGTGAGCTCGGTCTGGCCGCACTGAACGACAAGGAACTCATCGAAACGTTCGGCCGCGAGATCGCCAAGGAATGGCGCGCCGGCGGCATTCATAAGCTCTATGGCTACATGGCTGACCTCGCCTCCGAGCCGCGCTGGTCTCGTTTCAACGGCACCTTCGGCGAGGACCCCGAGCTGGTTTCGGACTACATCGGCGCCGTGGTGCGCGGGATGCAGGGCGAGACCCTGAGCGAAGAATCCGTGGCCACCACCATCAAGCACTTCCCGGGCGGCGGCGTGCGCTTGGACGGTCACGATCCGCACTTCGAGTGGGGCCAGACCAACGAGTACCCCACCGAGAACGCGCTCGAGAAGTACCACCTGCCCCCGTTCCAGGCTGCCCTGGATGCCGGTGCAGCCTCGATCATGCCGTACTACGCCCGCCCCATGAATAACTCCGCACCGCAGCTGGATCAGGAGCTCTGGCAGGGCCCCACCACTCAGTTCGAAGAAGTTGCATTCGCCTACAACCGCACCTTCATCCAAAGGCTGCTGCGCGGCAAGATGGGCCACGAGGGCTACGTGAACTCCGACTCCGGCGTCATCGACGCCATGATGTGGGGCGTCGAGGACCTCAGCGAGGCCGAGCGGTTCGCCGCCGCTGTCCGCGCCGGCACCGATATCTTCTCGGACATGGCCAACCCCGCCCAGCTGATCGCGGCCGTCGAGCAGGGGCACCTGGACGCTTCCGAGCTCGACCAGCCCGCCGCGCGCCTGCTCACCGAAATCTTCTCGCTCGGCCTGTTCGAGAACCCCTACGTCGACGCCGCTCGTGCCGCCTCCGTCATCGGCGCCCCTGAGATCTCGGCCCTGGGCGAGCGCGCGCAGCGGCAGTCGGTCACGCTCCTTCGTAACGACGCCGACGCCGCTCTGTTGCCGCTCCAGCTCGACCAACCCGCCAAGGTTTACCCCTTCGTCACGGGACGGACCAAGATCGACCAGGTGCAGGGCCAGCTGGAAGAGGCCATTGCGGCGGTATGGCCAACCGCTGAGATCGTGGGTGCACCCGAAGCCGCGGACTTCGCGCTGATCTGGGCCCGCCCCGAGATTGCCCTGTTCGAGGACGATCGTGAAGGTGTCTCGCTGTCTCTCGACCCCCGCGACAACGGCGTGGACGTGGATCGCGTGCAGCGGATCGAGAAGACCGTCCCCACATTGCTGGTGGTCAACGCGACCAACCCGTGGCTGCTGACCGAACTCGAACCCGAAGCCCAGGCCGTGGCGGTCACGTTCGAGATCAAACCCGAGCACCTACTGCGCTCGCTGTCCGGAGAAGATGGCGGCCCCGCCGGTCGCCTGCCCATGACCCTGCCGGTCTCCGCGCAAGCCATTGCCGATTCACCGCGCGACGTTCCGGGCAAATTCTTGGGCGACGAGTACGCCTACCGGGACCGGGACGGAAATCTGTACAGCTACGGATTCGGCCTCACCCTGTAGCCGGACCGTCGGGAAGAAGCGCAGTAGGGCGGCCGATAGTGGCCGCCCCACTGCGGTGCCGGCCGGTGATGAGCCGACCGAGCGGCGTCGTCGGTACTACTGGTTGACCAGCACCTTCTCCGGCTCGTCGGGGGACCGTTCTGCCTTGCGGTCGGCCAGCTCGCGGCGAACCACCCACACCATGCCGGCGATCCACAGTGCGGCCAGCGCACCCAGGATCGCGTAATAGGCGCCGGCCCCGGGGAGGACGGACTGCACGGCGTCGAGACCCAAGAGCGTGCGAACGTTCGTGAAGATGATCAGGCCGCCCGCGGCGATCGCCAGAACGCGCGGGGCGAGCAGGCGCACGAGATACGCGGCGATCGGTGCCGCCAGCACGCCGCCGATCAGCAGCGCGGCCACGAAACCGAAATCAATGCCCTGGCTACCCAGTGCCAACAGGAATCCGGCAGAGGCGCCCAGGCTCACCACGAACTCGGAGGTATCGATCGAGCCGATGACCTTGCGTGGAGCGATCTTCCCCGAGGCCAACAGCGTGGGGGTACCCACCGGACCCCAACCGCCACCGCCGATCGCGTCCATGAAGCCCGCGACCGTGGCCAGCGGGATCAACAGGAAGCCGGGAACCTTGCCCTTGAAGTCCGGGCGACGGTCCGGGATGGTCAGGAAGCGCCACACCACAAAGATGCCCAGGGCTAGCAGCACCATGGACATCACCGGTGCCGCGGCAGCTCCCGAAAGGGTGAGCACGTGAGCCCCGAAGAACGCCGCGATGCCGCCGGGCACCGCCATGAATCCGACCACGCGCCAGTCGATGTTGCCGAATTTCCAGTGCGCCGCACCCGAGGCGAGCGTGGTGCCCACCTCGGCCAGGTGCACGGTGGCCGAGACCGTCGCGGGCGCCAAGCCCACGGCCAGGAGCAGCGTGGACGAGGTCACGCCGTAGGCCATGCCCAGCGACCCGTCCACGAGCTGCGCCCCGAATCCCACGAGGGCGAGCAAGATGAGTGTCCGCACGGAAGCTCCTGCCGGAAAGAAGATGAGTTGGCTCCATCCAAAACCCCCTCGCAGGCTCACTCAATATTTGTTGAGAAGTGCGTCCTCGCATGTAGAACCGTGACAATCACTTGACTTGGGCCACCCTCGGATGCGTGGGCGCGCCGCCCCCTGTTCCGCGCGGCTTTCCCACGCGGAACAGGCCGACGACGCCGCCGGGTCACCATCCCAGGTCGACAGTCACCACGCGACGTCGCCCGAAGTCTCCACCACCCGCGGCTCCGTGAGGCCCTCGGGAACCGGCTGCTCAGCGAGGGCGGGAGCGAACTGCACACCCGTGCGCTCGCTCAGCTCATCCAGCGTCACCTGGTAGGTCTTGAATTCCTGCAGGTCCAGGGTCTCCAGCTGATCCAGGTTCTGCGTCAGCAGGAATGCCTTGGCGGTGAGCTGTCCATCGGTCGTGTAGGCCAGCACCTTCCAGAACTCCCGGGGAATCCGCACGCCGCGGTATTCGCGGTCGTCGTCGTGGAAGACGGGACCGCCGAACACGCTCAGCCGCAGTCGGTCCACCTCGACCTCGTCGTAGACGGCGTCCTCAAGACGACCCCACAGACCACCGCGCGAGGACTGGTTGAAGCTGTTGATCTGCGGGGAGATGTTCGTGAAGTAGAACGAATCCTCGTTGGCCTGTTGCGCCTCCGCTCGGGGGCCCCAGGTGAGATCCGCGCGGCGGGCAAGGTGCCCGCGGTCCAGGTCGTTGGCCTTGTAGACCTCGTCGCCCATCTGGTGCTCGGCCTCGATCTGTGGGTCCAGCTGGAATTTGATGGAGCTGCGGGAGAGCTTCTTGAGCGACTCCCCATCGATGTTCCATGCAACCCAACGGGCCAACCGGCGCGATGCGCTCATGGTCAGTGAGAAGTGCGTGTGGTGAACTACCTCGCCGCCGTCCTTAACCGGAGCGATGTCCTTGGCGAGGTCCGCGCTCAGGGTGGGTAGAGCGACGTCGTCACCCAGGAAGCCGGCATCGTAGCCGTGGCCCGGGGCGGCGGCTGCCTCCGCGCGGACTGTTTCGTAGGTGGTGGGGCTCAGGCTGATGTCGAGCTTCTCGAAGACCGATGCGGGCAGGCACGCGATCGCGGACTCGGCGCCGCCGCCGGCGTCACCCGCGAAATGCAGGCCCGCCATCACGCGGGATGTGCGGCCGTTGCCGCTGCGGAACATCCAGACCGCACCGGAATCACCGCCCTCGCTCAGTTCCATGGTCTCGTCACGGGAGGGGTCGGGGCCGATCTCGAAACCGCCGATGTTCTGCTCGCCGTACCCCTCGCCGTAATCGATTTTGGTGAGCACGTCCACGCGCCGAACCACGCCGTACGTGACACCGCTGGTGCGCCCGGACTTGACCACCTTGTCGCCGAGTTAGGGGTCACCGATCTACTCCGGGACCACGTCCAGCTCAAGAATTGTGGGGTCGAAACGGCGATCCGTGAGTGACGTGATCGCGCAATCACCGGCCGGCCCCAAATGGGAGCGCACGAGCTCACCCAAGGAGTTGTGGCCCACGCGGTTGTCGTCGAATGTGCCCGGTTGCACGGTGCGCGCACCGATCTGGCTGCCCGGGCCGTGCAGCACGTGCCAGTTGCTCAGGCCGTAGGGCGTGCCGTCCTCGCGGCCGTAGACGATGGCACCCAGGGTGCCCGCGGACGTGGTCTCGTTGCTGATGCTCACGCCCGGAACCACCGGATCGTGGCGGCGGGTCCTGATGTTGGGTGCGGCCTCCGGAACCAGCACGTAGCTCGGGACATAGCTGACTTCGAGTACGTCGGTGGGCACGGTCAGCTGCTCCACCTCGATGCTGTCCGGGAGGGCGTGTGTGTCCAAGAGCGCCAGCTCATCGACCGGCAATTTGCGATGCACAGTGAACTGCACCGCGATCTGATCCGTGGTTTTACCGTCCACCACCTTGTACCCGACACCGATCGAACTGACGTTGGGGTCCTTCAAATACGCCTGGCCGCGCACCCGAATGAACTCGCGCAGCGTCCGGGTGTCCTTGGCCGAAAGGTTTCCGAGTTTCCGCTCACCGGCGGGCTGTGAAGTCGACATGCAGACACTGTGCCTCCACAGCCTGACAGCCCGGTGACTAGGAGCTTAACGTGACGACGGCGCTCGCGGGATACCGCTCAACTGTCACCTTCCGGAGCAAAAAACTGCCGCCCCACGGGGAGTCCGTGGGGCGGCAGCTGCTTCTTACTGCGTCAGATCAGGCTGACGCTTAGGCCAAGCGACCCGTGGTCGGGAAGCGGTCCCAGGCGCGGTGCTGGCTCAGCAGTTCCATGATGGTCTTGAAGACCTCCACGGGGTCGCTGCCCGATTCCACACCGGCGCTGTCATCGAGCTTGAGCGTGCTCAGCACGTCGTTGCCCGAACCCCACGAACCCACGGCCTTGGCCTGACGCCACACCTCTTGCAGCAGCAGGGCCACGCGGGGGTCGAGACCTTCGGGTCCCGCGGCGGCGGCCTTGGCGTCCAAACCGTGGTGGGCGTCGTCGCCGGGGGCGGCGTTCGAGGCGACCAGAACGGCGTCGAACTCGATGGAACGCGCGGTGAGGTAGGTGCGGTGCGCCACGATGCCCTCGCCGATCTCGCCGCCGGTGGGTGCGATGACCAGCGGAACCATGTCCGCCTCTTCCACGGCAATGATCAGGTTTTTGAGCGCGGCCACGTCAACGTCCGAACCCACCACGATGCCGATCTGACGGCCCTCGGTGGGCCAGGTCTTACCGACCTGGGACAGCGCGGCGGACGGCTCGACATCCTTGGCCGGTGTCTCGGCCGGCTCCTGCTCGGGGATGCCCAGGCCCTGTGCCACGGCGCGGCCCAGATCCGGGTCGATGGCCGCGAGGTTGCGGACCTGGCGGATGCGGATGTTCTCGTCCCAGCACTTGCCGAGCTCGAACGTGAAGGCCTGCGCCGTGTGCTCGCGCTCCACCTCGGACAGGGACAACCAGAACAGGCGGGGCTGGCTGAAGTGGTCTTCGAAGGACTGCGGGCGCTTACGCTCCTTCACGGACTCGGCCACCGGCTGCGGAAAGTCAATGAACGCACGCTCATCCGCGGGCGTCTCGAACGGGTTGCCGCCGTCCAGTGAGTTGGGCCGGTAGGGAGCAACGCCACCGTGCACAGCGGTCTGGTGCATGCCGTCGCGCAGCATGTCGTTGACCGGGGCGTGCGAACGGTTGATGGGCAGCTGGTTCCAGTTGGGCCCGCCCAGACGGGAGATCTGGGTGTCCAGGTAGGAGAACAAACGGCCCTGCAACAGCGGATCGTTGGTCACGTCGATGCCGGGGACCAGGTTGTTCGGGTTGAACGCCACCTGCTCGGTTTCGGCAAAGAAGTTGGTGGTGTTCTTGTCCAGGGTCATGAGGCCGATGGGCTCCACCGGGACGAGTTCCTCGGGCACCAGTTTGGTGGGATCCAGCAGGTCGATGCCCTGGAACGTCTGGTCCTCGTTGTCTTCGAAGACCTGAACGCCCAGCTCCCACTGCGGGAAGGCTCCGGCCTCAATGGCGTCTGCCAGGTCGCGGCGGTGGAAGTCAGGATCAGCGCCATTGATGAGCTGGGCCTCTTCCCAGGTCACGGAGTGAGTACCCAACTTGGGCTTCCAGTGGAACTTCACCAGTACCGTCTTGCCACCTTCTGCAATGAGGCGGAAGGTGTGGACACCAAAGCCCTCCATCATGCGGAAGGAGCGCGGGATACCGCGGTCGGACATGTTCCAAATGGTGTGGTGCTGGGCCTCGGTGTGCAGGGACACGAAGTCCCAGAACGTGTCGTGAGCGGACTGTGCCTGCGGGATCTCGCGATCCGGATGCGGCTTGCCCGCGTGGATGACGTCCGGGAACTTGATGGCGTCCTGGATGAAGAACACGGGCATGTTGTTGCCCACCAGGTCCCAGGTGCCCTCGTCCGTGTAGAACTTGGTCGCGAAACCGCGGGTGTCACGGGCCAGATCACCGGAGCCGCGGGAGCCAAGCACGGTGGAGAACCGCACGAAGACCGGGGTCTCCTTGTCCTTGGCGAAAACACCGGCGCGGCTGATCTTGGATGCGGTGCCGTAGCCGCGGAACGTGCCGTGCGCACCGGTGCCGCGGGCGTGCACCACGCGCTCGGGGATGCGCTCGTGGTCGAAGTGTGAGATCTTCTCGCGGAAATGGTGGTCCTGAAGCAGGATGGGCCCGCGTGCCCCGGCCTTCAGCGACTGGTCGGAGTTGCTCAGTCGCGCGCCGTGGGCGGTGGTCAGGTACTCACCCTGCTGGGCGTTCGCGGTCTTCGGAGCGCCAGTCTCGGCGCCCGTGGGCGTCACCGTCTCCGGGCCGGACTGATCGTCCTTGGGGGGAAGCGGGGGCTGAGGGGACGTCGGCTCCTCAACGGATGCCGGTTCAACGCCGGGGACACCCGGAACCTGCGGGATGTTGTTCTCGTTCGTGGACAAAACAGACCTCCTAGGACTGAAAATCATCAGTACCCTTTGTCTATCAGTCCCTGGCTGAAAATTGGCAGACCACTTATAGAATTCTCGGTTTACTCCCAGGGCTGAACCCTGTGCGCACGGTGCTCGTCAGGGCAGTGAGGCTCGGCTGCCGCGGGGTGGAGCTGAAACCGAAGTCCGGCGGCGGGTTCATATCAGTCATGGTCCCCAGGGATTCGCCGTCCCAGGTGGCCTGAGATGCGCTTAGTCCGTGCAGGTCCTTCGCCGAGTACCACTCGAGCCGGTCGTTCCCCGCGGTTCCTACCGTGCGTACGCCGGGCATGATTCGACTGGCGACGACGTCGCTCGCTCGCGTGAACATCAACGTCCGGCCTAGCGGGGTGGGTACGGCCCGTAAAACGTATCCCAGGGGATCCCGCGGGCCCACGGTGAAGTCCCAGGTGAGGGGGCCGGCTTTGACGGTCCATGTGGAGTTGCTGGTGGTGCCGGTGCGCTGGACGTCCACGGGGACGATCCGCACGTCGTCGAACGTGTAGGTGCTCGCCACGAAGTCCGCGACCCATTCATCGGGGGCAAGCAGCTCGCGACGGCCGTCCGGGTGGGCCACCATGACGTCCGCGAACGGACCGTGCGGGGTATCAGACCAACAGCCGAGCACCAGACGGGTGCCACCGGCGGTCCCGGCTCCTGCGATGTGGCCGTGGAAGCGGTGCAGAACGTGTCGAGTGCTGGTCATGGGGTTCAGCGTACGGGTGGCGAGTGAATGCAGCGGGTGTGAGGTGAGGGAAATGCATGGGGTCAGCCTCATGTGAGGCAAGTGTCGATTCCGAGCGGTTTTTCTGCAGGTTCCTCACCTGAGATTCGGCTGTTGTCGTTGCCTCACTTGAGATTGACCGCCGGTCAGTCCAGTGACTCCACGTGTTCGGTGACCAGGCCCACCACGTCCTGCGGGCGTTCGAGCATGGGCCAGTGACCGCTCTCCATGACGCGGATGTCCCAGGTGGCGGCGTCCGGGGTGCGCAGCATGTGCGGAATATTGGTGGCTGCAGAGGCCACGAACATCCCCTTCTGCTGACTGATGGGGTGATCGAGATGCGCGGGGTCGAGCACGGTGTGACCGGGGTGGGGTGTGAATCTCTCGGACAAGTACGTCCTGTCCTGCGGGGTTAGACCGGGTTCGAATTCCAGTGCTTGCGGAGGAGGCGCGGCCCAGTGGAAAGGGTGGCCGTTACCGTTCTCGATGTCGGCTCGTTCGTGAGCACGAGTGGGCTCCTCCGGACCCCAGTCATCGATCAGGCTGCGGCCGTCGATGGGTAAAAAGCTGTCGAAGTGAATGGACGAAATCACGCGATCGGGTAACCGATCCGCGACCTGCCCGACGACCATCCCTGAGTAGGAGTGACCCACCAGAACCACGGGGCGGTCGGGCCACTCAAGGATCATGTTGGCGACTTGAGTGACGTGCCGTTCCAGGGGAACGTGGCTGATGTCGTCGTCAGAGGCCTCGGGCTCCAGGCCCTCCAGGGTGAGCGTTGCAGCTTCGAGTCCTCGGTCGCGGAGCTCATCGACAGTGGGTTCCCAGATCCACCCGCCCATCCAGGCTCCGGGGATCAGGAGAATACGGGGTGCGGAGTTGTTGTGGGTGCTCATGACGGCTCCTTCGAGTGGAATGCCGGTCACTTAAAGGCTACTGCGCATGGGGTTCGAAGCGGCAGTGAGTCTTAGGTGAGGGAGAAACGGCTCAGTTAGCATCGGTTCATGGCTGAGGATCCCGAGAAGCAGTGGCAGTACAGCGATTCCATCAATATCGCGGTGGAACCGGAGGTGCTCTACGACATGGTTTCTGACCCCAAGCGGATCGGTGAGTGGTCGCCCATCTGCCGTGGCGGTGAATGGAAAGACGGTGGCGCCGGCAAGGTGGGAGACCTGTTCACGGGTCGCAACGTCAAGGATGACGTGGAGTGGACCACCATCTCAGAGGTTCTCGTGGCTGATCATCCCCGTGAGTTCGCGTGGCTCGTGGCCCCGGATCTTGGCGGGGTGGCCCGGTGGAGCTACATCATCGAACCTACTGACTACGGTTCCCGCCTGACCGAGACGTGGCATGTACTGCCCACAGGGCGGGACTGGCTGCGAAAAAACAAAGGCCCGGATGCACCCGAGCAGCGCCGCGAAACAGCGCAGCGGGGCATTCCGGAAACATTGGCCGCGATCAAGCGCGTTGCCGAGAACGAGGCTGCTAACGGCTGCTGACTCTCAAAAGGATCACAGCCGACATTCGATCCACCGGTTCACGTCTCTCGGGGAAGCCGACGCCGCTCGGTCGGGGTTCACCGAACGGGGACCCTTTCGGGTGATTGACAGCCCACTTAGTAGCGGGAATGCTCAGTGGGACAAGGCCCGTTGCGGGTCGGCACGCTGTTGAGCGGCCGATGCCGAAACGGCTTGAGGACACTCGAAGGAGCACCCATGCAGTTGCAGAACAACGGCAAGCCCGGCGAAGACTCAATCAAGATGAGCGCCGACGAAGAGCGCGAAGAACTCACCAACCGCGCCGAGGCAGACGCTGAACCGGCCGATGAGGGCGTCGGGGCCATGACCGACAACAAGGACGAAGACCCGGCCACGAAGAACTGATTCCGGCCGGCCCTGCTACGGTCCCGTCATGACCAATGTATTGGTACTTGGCGGGACCGGCTTCTTGGGTGCGCACTTGGTGCGTTTCCTGGCGCTTTTCGGCCACGATGTAACACTAAGCACCAGGGGCACAACGAACCCTGACCTTTTCGAGGACGTCCCCAAGCTGAATGGCGACCGTGACGGGGACATGTCGCGTTTGGCTGGAACCTCGTGGGACGTCATTTACGACCTGTCCGGTCAGCACCCGCGGCACGTTCGGGACGTGGCTGCTTTGGTCAACGACGACGCTCACTACGTGTTCATCTCCACGGGCAACGTGTATTCGGATATGTCGGTCGAGGGACCTCTGACCGAGGATTCACCGGTTTTCGATGTCGCCGAGGGCGATGTGGACCCGAATTCCATGGATGCCTACGGCCAGTTCAAGGCACTGTCAGAGTCCGAAGTTCGACGACGCTTTGCCCGCCACCACATCGTTCGGCCAGGAGTGATCGTGGGTCTGGGGGATCCGAGCGATCGACTCACCTACTGGGTCATGCGGTTTGCGGATTCGGGGCGGCACATCGTGCCCGAAGCGATCGACGCTTCTCTGCAGTTCATAGATGTCAGGGACTTGGCGGAGTGGCTGGTCCACCTGGGGATGGCAGCCGAGAGTGGTACGTTCAATGCGGTTGCGCCGCCCACCACGTTGTCTTCATTCTTGAGCGAAGTTGAACGAGTAGCCGGGAGTTCGGTGGATCGGATTGGGATCTCAGAAAGCTTCCTGGAGGACCACCAGATTCGGCCGTGGCTCGATATCCCCATGTGGTTGCCGCCGTCGGACACGTCACGGCACGCGTTCTTCAACGTGGAAGCGAGGTTGGCTCGTCATCACGGACTGAAGACGAGGAGCGCGGAGGAGAACATTCGCGGAATCCTCGACTGCTCGGACGGTGTTCGGCTACGAGATCATCCCCGCCACGGACTCTCAGCTGCGAAGGAAGTGGATTTGGTGGGTGTCCTGGGGGCACCATGATCTCAAACCAGCAATCCGCCGGGGCAGTCTTCACTTATAAGTGAAACTAGGCTAGCCTTGGGATTCAAGCGAGCATCCTATTCAAGGTTAGGGAGTGATCATGGCTGTCATCGCGAACACACGGGACCGGATTGCCATCGATCGAGCCACCATTGAGGAAGCACAGTCTGCCGTGCAGCAGGAAGGCGCCCAGGGTGGCACGCTGGTCATCCGTCACCCAGACGGGACTGAGCATGTGCTTCCGCGGGGGATTGAGCGGGTGTTGATGAACACCCTTGAGGCTTTGGCGACTAACGGTTCAGTGAGCATTGGGCAAATGCCCGAGGAGCTGACTAGCACCGTAGCGGCGGATGTCCTCAGCGTCTCCAGGCCCACCCTCATGAAGTGGGCGAAGGACGGCGATATTCCGTCGTTCATGGTGGGGTCACACCGGCGATTTCACAGGGATGATGTTCTCAGTCATCGTAAAAAGTTGGCGTCCAAGCGCCAAACCGCTTTCGAGAAGCTTCGTGCGTTGGATGCAGAACTAGAGGAACAGTTCGAGGACTGACTGACATGTACGAAAATGCGCTGGCGTGTCCACTAAGCTCGAGGGGTGACCCAGCGCATTTTTGTTGACGCGAATATCTTCTTTAGCAAGACCCTCATGGACTGGTTATTTTTCTTCGAAACAGCAACGAAGGAATGTTCCAGATCCATTCTTCAGAGGACGTCTTCGTTGAAGTGCTGTATAACATGCGTAAGGCGCACCCAACAATGTCTGGGAACGCGATAAAACACCGACGTGACCTCATGATGGAGTGCGTCGATGAGGTTATAGAAACTTTTCCGTCTGATGTGCCCTTTGCCGGGTCTGACGAACATGACTATCATGTGCACGCTGCAGCTGAGCATTGCAGGGCGGATAAGTTGCTGACGGTCAACGACCCGGGTGATTTTGGAAATGGGACTCAACACTAC
>NZ_BAAAQA010000006.1:59941-77472 GCF_039531425.1 Kocuria atrinae | reverse complement strand
ACGTGCATCCATGAAAACTCCCCGGAAGAAGGAACTGATTTCTCAGTCCAACTTCCGGGGAGCAGTTCAAAGAGTGTCGCGGGGTCCCGTGTGGAATGCTCTCGGAGGTCAGTCGTCCTGCTCAGCCTCGGCTGCAGAATCGTACTGCGACTGCTGGAAACGTTCCTGAGCCTCTACGATCAGGCGCTCGGCGGTCTCCTTGCCTTCCCAGCCTTCACCCTTGACCCACTTGTTGGGCTCCAAGTCCTTGTAGCGCTCGAAGAAGTGCTGGATTTCCTTCTGCTTGAACTCGTTGACGTCTTCCAGACCCTGGATCTCGTCGTAACGCTTGTCCACGGACACGCACAGCACCTTGGCATCGCCGCCAGCCTCGTCGGTCATGTTGAACACGGCGATGGGGCGGGCTTCCACGATCACGCCGGGCATGATGTCAACGTCCATGATGACCATGGCGTCCAGCGGGTCGCCGTCCTCACCCAGGGTGTCCTCGAAGTAGCCGTAGTGAGTGGGGTACTGCATGGACGTGAACAGCACGCGGTCCAGGCGGATACGACCTGTGTCGTGGTCGATTTCGTACTTGACGCGGGATCCGCGGGGAATCTCGATGGTGACGTCCAGCTCCATGGCAGTGCTCCTCGTGTTCGAGTCTTGGTTGCATCGGGGCACGTTTTGAGGCCCCCGAAATCTCGTCGGGTTCCACGATAGCGGCACGTGCCGCACGCGCGGCAATCAACGACGCCGCTCGGGGCCAGACAATTGGTTCGTTTCAGTCATGCGCATGCGACAGAATGGCCGCATGAGCAACCCCAATGCCCCTCAGCCCAAGCGACCTAAGAGCTTGCTGGGCCCCATCGTGGCGGCATTGCTCATCGTGGCGCTGATCCTCAGCTCACTGTGGACCATCCCCACGTTGCTGACCGAAGTGGATCAGCGGGAACCCGGTGAACCCATGGCAGTAGTAACCGCGCCCACTGAAGCGGGGGAGCTGCCCGGGGTGCTGAAGGCCGCGGCGTCGTCGCAGGACAGCCCGGCACCGGAAGGCGGCTCAGCACCGCAGGGCGGCGAGGTCCAAGACATTGTGGACACGGAACTCGCGGGAGCCCCGGGGAACTCGAGTGTCACGGTACTGGACGCAGAATCGGGCGAGGTGCGGGTCGAGCGTGAAGCGAGCGAAACGCGAATTCCCGCCTCCAACCAGAAGGTCTTGACTGCGCTGACCGTGGCCGAGCACCTGGACCCGTACGACCGGTTCGCGACCACCGTGGTGACGGGGGAGACCCCTCACCAGATCACACTGCTGGCCGGTGGGGACACGCTCTTGGCGCCGGGCGAGGGCGACACTGATGCCGTAAACGGTCACGCGGGGATCGACGATCTGGCGCAGAAGACGGCCCGCGCACTTGAGGACCGTGGTGTCCAGGGCGAGATCGAGGTGGGGTTGGACACCGAACTGTTCACGGGGCCCGCCGTGAATCCGGAGTGGGCGGAGGAGGACGTAGCGGCCGGCGAGATCACCGCCGTGGCGCCCATCGCCATGTACTCCCATCGGGTTCCCACCGCGGACGGGCAGGACCCGGGAGCGTGGGGCGAGCGGCCCGACAACGCAGCGAACGCGGTGGCGGCCGAGTTCCGGGAACGGCTACGGGCGCAACTGGGTGAGGGGATCACCGTGAGTACGGGACATCACCCGGCGCCGGAGCAAGGTACGGAATTGGCGCGGGTGGAATCCGCTCCCGTCCATGAACAAACCGCGTACATGCTGGAGCACTCGGATAATTCACTCGCCGAAGCCCTTGGGCGCATCGCGGCCCGAGAAGCAGGGGAACAGGGCAGCGTGGTGGGCGTGCAACGCGCCATCCGCGCCGCGATGGAGACCCATGCGATCGACCTCACCGGTGTGGATATCCAGGATGCCAGTGGCATGGCGTTGTCCAATCGAGTCACCACGGGATCCTTGGCCCAGGCCACGCGAGCACTGCTGGCCGATCCGGACTTGGGTCCCTACGGCCAAGGCTTACCGCTGGGTGGCGCCACCGGAACTCTCACCGATCGTTTCGATGATCCGGACGAAGCAGCCGCCAGGGGTCTGACCCGGGCGAAAACCGGCACCCTCAATTCCGTGGTGTCACTGAGCGG
The DNA here is from genome assembly GCF_039531425.1 of Kocuria atrinae. Lineage (NCBI taxonomy): Bacteria > Bacillati > Actinomycetota > Actinomycetes > Micrococcales > Micrococcaceae > Kocuria > Kocuria atrinae. The sequence goes on along the minus strand of NZ_BAAAQA010000006.1, from coordinate 75,336 downwards.
ATACGTGCAGCAGTCCGAGGGGGATGTGCTCGTGTACTCGATCGTTTTCAACGACGTCCGCGGTCAGACAGATTCGGCCAAGGACGCCGTGGACCGCACCGTGGCCGCGCTCGCCCAAGGCTGAACATCACACAGTGTGCTGAGCGGTCGTGTGTGGTTGAGTGGTGGGCATGACTCAAGACTTGGCTCGACCCTCACTCGTGGACTGGGATTCGGCAGCGCAGATCGCCGCCAAACTCACCCCGCCCGGGCCCACTCCCAAACCCCGGGAGATGAGCAAGGCCGTGGAATCGCTGCGGTATTTCGCCCACGAATCCGTGCATCACGTGCACAACATCACGCGCCTGGACGCCGCCGAGAATCTGAGGGACTCCAAGATCCTGGTGGTCGATCGCGTGGGGTGGGCCAAGGCGAACACTCAGACGTTCTCGGTTCTCATGCAGCCGATTTTCGACAGGATCCGGGAGAAGAGCCCCGAAAAGTTTGACGCCGCTCTGCGCGGTTTCGCGCCCACGGCCGCGGCGGCCGAGATGGGTGCCATGGTCGGCTTCCTCTCGTCCAAGGTGCTGGGCCAGTATGACCCGTACGCGGGCCTGGTGTCGCCCCAGGCGGCAGAATCCCACCCTGGGGGCCGCCTCATGTTCGTGGCACCCAACGTGCTGTGGACCGAGCGCGAGATCAACGTGGAGCCCGAGGACTTCCGGCTGTGGGTATGCCTGCACGAGCAAACCCACCGAGTGCAGTTCGCGGCCGCGCCGTGGTTGCGCGGGCACATGCTCGAGCAGATCTCCACGCTGGGTTCCTTCGACGTCTCTCCGTGGGACCGATTGAGCGCAGTGGTGGCATCTGTGACGGGCAAGGGTTCCGGCGATCACGGGGACACGGGTCTGGGACCCATCGGTCATTTGTTGACCGATGAGGAAAAGGTCACGATCTCGCACCTCACCGCGGTGATGTCCCTGTTGGAGGGGCACGCCAATGCGGTGATGGATGCCGTGGACGCCTCAATCGTTCCCACCGCGAAAACTATTCGACGCCGATTCAACGCGCGCTCGGACAACCACGGTGCATTGGATCGGGCGATCCGCACTCTCATGGGCATGGACGCGAAAATGCGCCAATACAGGGACGGCCAGAAGTTCGTGGAGTACATCGTGGAGCGAGCGGGAATGGACACGTTCAATACCGTGTGGACCTCAGCGGAAACCCTGCCCAGTGAAGCGGAGATCCACGATCCCCAGCGGTGGATGGACCGGGTCGTGGTGTGATCCGCTTCTTTCACTGGGGATTGTTTCAGGGGAATGTGTCAGGATGAATCTGTGAGCTCGGAAAATATTGATCAGCAGATTCAGCTGTACGGTCAGCCCTTGTCGGAGCGATTCGGCAACGTGGTGGCGGCGTACAGCATTACCCAACGACGCCTGGCAGAGGTGTTGGGGCTGTCTGCGCCCATGCTCTCCCAGCTCATCAGTGGGCGCCGCATCAAGATCGGTAATCCCGCTGTATATGAACGCCTGGTCATGCTGGAAGACAGCGTGGGCGCCCAAGATGTCGAGGCCGTACTGCGCCGCGTAAAAGCCGCGCAACCAGTGTTGTCCACCACGCAGATCCGCACCGGGATCAGCACCGAGACGGACGCCGTCACCGCCCTGGCAACGGTGGTGCCCTCGGGCGAACTCGAACGCGCGCTCATCATGCTGGGGGAGCACACCCCCGTTCTGTCCAAGGTGCTGAGCATGGCCGAGGACCTGTCCCGCCGCACGCGCGACACCCAGGACTGAGCAGTTGCAACGAGGTAGAACCGGGCGGTTGCATCCGTGGGTCGCTCGAGCCCGCAGGGCAGTAGGGCGCTCCATCGCCGAACTTCCCGCGCGCCAGGACGGACACCCGCCGTTGCTGCTGATCGCGTGCAGTGGGGGTCCCGATTCCCTGGCGCTGGCCGCGGCTGCCGCGCATTTCGCCCGCCGTGGGAAAGTGCGCGTGGGTGCTGCGGTGATCGACCACCAGATGCAGCCCGGTTCCGCGCAGGTCACTGAATCAACAATGCACCGGCTCGAAGAAATGGACCTGGCGCCCGTGGTGTCACGCCGCGTGACCGTGGACCGGGCAGGTCACGGCCCCGAGATGGCGGCTCGTTTGGCCCGCTACGAAGCACTCAACGACATTGCGCGACAAACGGCTGCGGACGCCGTGCTGTTGGGCCACACCCGCAATGACCAGGCCGAGACAGTGCTGCTGGGGCTGGCGCGTGGCTCAGGCACCCGCTCACTCTCCGGGATGTCGCCGAGTCATACTATTGACGGTGTCCGGTACATGCGCCCGTTCCTCAACGTGACGCGCGAGGAAACCGAGGAGATCTGCCGGGCCGAAGGGCTCGAGCCGTGGCACGACCCCAGTAACTTGGACACCACGCTCATGCGTTGCAGGGTCCGCCACGAGGTGCTGCCGTGGCTCGAGGACCATCTGGGTCCCGGGGTGTCCAACGCCCTGGCGCGCACAGCTTCGGTGCTTCACGCGGACGCGGACTTCTTGGACGAGCAAGCGGCAGAGTATTTCCGGGGTGCGCAACTGGGCCCGGCGGCGGCGTCGTCGAAAAACCTGGAGCTGGACTGCGTGGCCGTACAAGCGGCACCCGCCGCCATGCGTCGTCGTATGCTCGCCCAGGCATGTGTAGCCGCGGGCGGAGAAACCCCCACCTTCGAGCGACTCAGCGCACTCGAACAATTCGCCATGGGATACGGGGCTGCCGGTCCACTGCAAATGGCGGGTAAGGTGACCGTGTGGCGACGACGCGCGGACAAGCACTGCGCCAAGGGGCGCCTCGAGTTCCACAGCACCGAATGATCCCTTCCCACAACCCCTCAGGAGCGCAACGTGAAGGCCGAGCACGTCGAGTCAGACCTGACCAACGTCCTATTCACCAAAGAAGAAATCGCCCAGAGGATCGAGGAGCTCGCGGAGCAGATCGACCGCGACTACGAAGGCCGCGACGTCCTGCTCGTGGGCGTGCTCAAGGGCGCCGTGATGGTCATGGCTGACCTCACCCGTGCCCTCAAGGGGCAGTACCCCATGGACTGGATGGCGGTGTCCTCCTATGGCTCCGGCACCAAATCCTCGGGCGTGGTGCGGATCCTCAAGGACCTGGACACCGATCTGCACGGCAAGGATGTTCTGATCGTTGAGGACATCATTGACTCCGGTCTCACGCTCTCCTGGTTGCGCACCAACCTGGAATCCCGCGGTCCCAAGTCCGTGGAGATCTGCGCGTTGCTGCGCAAGCCGGCCGCGGCCAAGACGTCCATTGACGTCAAGTACGTCGGCTGGGACATTCCCAACGAGTTCGTGGTCGGCTACGGCTTGGACTTTGCCGAGCACTACCGCAATCTGGAATGCATCGGCACTTTGGCCCCGCACGTTTACGAGTAAGAACTCAGGGAACAGTGGGGTCCCGCATGTAGCGTGAGCGCGGCGCGTGCGCTCTCAGGGAACGACCTGACCCGGATGAGGTCCGGTGTTCCCGGAAACGATAGATTGTGCGTTACGCGTCGCGCACCCACATCAGTCTTCGGATCAATCGGATCCGGAGACAGCACCGTCAGTTTTGGGGCGCGGCACTGCGTGTCACGTCCACGGGAGGATCATCGGCTTGGCCACGGCGAAAAAACCCACCAGCTTTTTTAAGGGACCGTTCTTCTGGATCTTGCTAGCCGTCTTGGTGCTGGTACCCGTGGGCGCAAATCTCTTCGGCCCGTCCACCTCGCGTGTGGACACCAACGTGGGCATGTCGCTGCTGCGAGACCACAAGGTGCAAGAGGCCAAGATCTACGACGGCCAGCAGAAGGTCGAGCTGCAGCTCAAGGAAGACCTCACGCTCAACGACGAACAGCTGGGCAAGGATGTCGAGTTCTTCTTCGTTGAACCGCGCGCCGAGGAAGTCGTCAACACCATGAACGAGGCCGAGCTGGAGGGCTTCACGGACCAGCCGGTCGAGAATAACTGGTTCTTGTCGCTGTTGCGCTTCATGTTGCCGTTCCTGATCATTCTGGCAATCTTCTGGTTCATCTTCGCCCGCATGCAGTCCGGCGGGCAGGCCATGAAGTTCGGTCGTTCCAAGGCCAAGATGTTCAACAAGGAGAACTCGGAGGTCATGTTCTCGGACGTGGCCGGCGCGGATGAGGCCGTTCAGGAACTCGACGAGATCAAACAGTTCCTGGTCGAACACGACCGTTTCACCGCCGTGGGTGCCAAGGTGCCCAAGGGCGTGCTGCTCTACGGCCCTCCGGGTACGGGCAAGACCCTGCTGGCCAAGGCCGTGGCCGGTGAAGCGGGCGTGCCGTTCTACTCCATCTCCGGTTCGGACTTCGTGGAAATGTTCGTGGGCGTGGGTGCATCCCGTGTGCGCGACCTCTTCCAGCAGGCCAAGGAGAACTCTCCCGCGATTGTCTTCGTGGACGAGATCGACGCCGTGGGCCGCCAGCGCGGTGCCGGCATGGGTGGCGGTAACGACGAGCGCGAGCAGACCCTGAACCAGTTGCTGGTCGAGATGGACGGCTTCGACGCAAATACCAACGTGATCCTGATCGCCGCAACCAACCGTCCGGACGTCCTGGACCCGGCACTGTTGCGCCCGGGCCGTTTCGACCGCCAGATCGGTGTGGATGCCCCCGACATGAAGGGGCGCGAACAGATCCTGCGCGTGCACGCCAAGAACAAGCCCCTCGCTCAGAACGTCGACCTGGCGTCCGTGGCCAAGCGCACTCCGGGCTTCACCGGTGCCGAGCTGGCCAACGTTATGAACGAGGCAGCCCTGCTGACCGCCCGTTCCCACGCCCAGCTCATTGACGATCGCGCCGTGGACGAGGCCATCGACCGCGTGATCGCGGGTCCGCAGAAGCGTTCGCGCATCATGAAGGAACTCGAGCGCAAGGTCACCGCGTACCACGAGGGCGGTCACGCGCTGGTGGCAGCCGCGTTGCGCAACACGGACCCCGTCACCAAGATCACCATTCTGCCGCGTGGCCGCGCGCTGGGTTACACCATGGTGATGCCCGCGGACGACAAATACTCCACCACCCGTAACGAATTGTTGGATCAAATGGCCTACGCAATGGGTGGCCGTGCAGCGGAGGAACTCGTGTTCCACGATCCCTCCACCGGTGCCTCCAACGACATCCAGAAGGCCACGGACACCGCGCGCAAAATGGTTACGCAGTACGGCATGAGCAGCCGGATCGGGTCCGTGAAGATCGGCGGCGACAATTCTGACCCGTTCGTGGGCCGTGAAATGGGCTCCACGGGCAAGGACTACTCGGACAGCACCCTGGCGGTCGTGGACGACGAAGTGCGGAAACTGCTCGAGCAGGCCCACACCGAAGCCCACGAGATCCTGAACGAGAACCGTGACGTGCTGGACCGTTTGGCCCTGGAACTGCTCGAGAAGGAAACGCTCAACGAAGCACAGATCGGGGAGATCTTCCGCGATGTGCGCAAGCGTGACCTGCGACCCGTCTGGCACTCGGGCGACAACCGCCCGGTCTCTGACATCCCGCCGGTGATCACCACCGCCGAGCGTGAAGAGGCCCAGCGCAAGCACACGCAGGACCCGGACACCATGGCCCCGCAGGACCAGGCGGTCGCCGCCAAGCCCGAGCACCCGCTCGAGGTTCCGGATCACGGTGACTCCCAGATGCCAGGAGCGGAAGGACAGGGAGGCCCCCAGGGCGGCCCAGCGGGCGACGAGCAGCAGGGTGACGGCAGTAGCCCCTGGTCCGGCGGATCGCAGGAGCAGCGCTGAATGAGTTCGGATAACGGTCAGGAACTATCCGAGCCGATTTCCGGCTCGTACGCGGACTATCTCGAGACTGAACGGGCTGACAGTAGGATCGACCAGCCGCGGATCGAGGCCGCGGTGCGTGAGATCTTGTTGGCCATCGGTGAGGATCCTGACCGTAGCGGCTTGAAGGACACCCCCGGGCGAGTGGCTCGTGCCTACGCGGAGATCTTCACCGGGCTTCATCAGGACCCCGCAGATCTGTTGGCCACCACCTTCGATATCGGCCACGCGGAAATGGTCATGGTCAAGGACATCCCGTTCTACTCGACCTGCGAGCACCACCTGGTGCCGTTCCACGGTGTGGCCCACGTCGGATACATTCCGGGCCCCGAGGGCCGGGTCACCGGGCTGTCCAAATTGGCCCGGCTGGTGGACTTATTTGCCAAGCGCCCGCAGGTCCAGGAACGGCTCACCACCCAGGTGGTGGAGGCACTCGTGGACAACCTGCATCCCGCCGGCGCAATCGTGGTCATTGAATGTGAGCACCTGTGCATGTCCATGCGCGGGGTGCGTAAACCCGGTGCCAAGACCGTGACGTCCGCGGTGCGGGGCCAGTTGCGGGATCCGGCCACCCGCGCGGAGGCCATGAACTTGATCCTGTCAGGTCAGGGCCGATGACGCCCCGCGGGTCGCACCGCTTGGGTTGGGGTTCCTATAAAAACCTGCCTCGGGGCCGCACATTGGTCATGGGCATCCTCAACGTCACCCCGGACTCCTTCAGCGACGGCGGCTCCCACGACACCGTGGATGCGGCGGTCGCGCACGGTCTGGAACTCGCTGCCCAGGGGGCGGACATCGTGGACGTGGGCGGTGATTCCACTCGGCCGGGGTCCGTGCGCGTGAGCGTCGAGGAAGAACAACGGCGCATCCTCCAAGTGATCCGAGAGCTGTCCGATCGCGGCATCGTGATCAGCGTGGACACGCTCAACGCAGAGACCGCGGCCGCTGCCTTGGACGCCGGAGCGCACATCATCAACGACGTGTCGGGTATGAACGTCCAGCAGGACATGATCGAACTCGCGGGACAGCATCAGGCGCCGTACATCCTGATGCACTCGCGCGGCACCTCCACCACGATGGACGCGCTGTCCTGCTATGACAACGTGGCCGATGAGGTGATTGCCGAGCTGCTCGAATTGCGCGAGCGCTTTTACCGAGCCGGTGTGAAACCCGAGAACCTGATCGTGGATCCGGGCCTGGGGTTCGCCAAAGCTGGCTCGCAGGACTGGGATCTGCTCCGTGCCCTTCCCCGGTTGCGCGAGATGGGTAACAAGGTACTCATTGCGGCCTCCCGCAAGCGGTTCCTCGGCCATCTCCTGGGCGACGAACAGGGCCCCCGCCCCGTGGCCGAGCGCGACGGCGCCACGGCCGCCCTCAGCGCGCTATCTGCTTTCGGGGGTGCCTGGGCGGTTCGGGTTCACGACGTCGCCGCGACCGTTGACGCCGTGGCCACCGCACACGCGTGGCTGGGCGTCACCGCACCACTTCTTGTCCCCAGCGAGACTTCCCCAGAGAGCGAAAACTGAGCACCAATGATGACTTCCCCCGCTGACTTGAGCCACCACGACCGCATTACTCTGACCGGCTTGGGCGCTGTGGGCTACCACGGCGTGTTCGAGAAGGAACGACGCACGGGCCAGCCGTTCTTCGTGGACCTGGTGATGTATACGGACCTCAAGACGGCCGGCACCAGCGACGAACTCACGGCAACCGTGCACTACGGGGAAGTGGCCGAACTCGTGCGTGAGACAGTGATTGGTCCTCCCTACCAACTCATCGAAACTCTCGCTGAACGCATCGCCGCAGACCTGTTGGCGGAGTTCTCTCTGATCCGCGCCCTTGAGGTGACGGTGCACAAACCCAAGGCCCCCATCGAGGTCACGTTCTCAGACGTGGCCGTTACTATTTTCCGCACGCGGGATTCGGAGGGGTAGTGATGACAGCCCGGTGTGTTGTGGCCTTGGGAGCGAACCTGGGAGACCGATTGGCGGCTCTGCGTTCGGCGGTGCCCGCGCTGGACGAGACCTCGGGAATTAGCGTGACCGGCTGCTCGCCCGTGGTCAGCACTCGCTCCGTGGGCGGCCCCGAGGGCTCACCGGACTACTTCAATGCGGTGGTGGAACTCAGAGTCGAACTGACTCCCGAAGAGACCCTGCGCGTGTGTCAGAAGGTCGAGCACGAACACGGCCGCGAGCGCACGGTTCGCTGGGGACCCCGCACCCTGGACCTGGACATCATTTGGTTCGAGGGCGTCGAACAACAGAATCCAGACCTGACGTTGCCCCATCCCCGGGCTCACGAGAGGGCCTTCGTTCTGGTCCCGTGGTCCCGGCTGGATCCTGACGCCGAATTGGGAGGGCACATGGTGCGGGACCTGGCTAAGCGCGCCCCCGATCTGGAAGGCCTGACCACCACTGATCTCACGCTGTGTGAACCCACGGAAGGGAGCTGAACCGACCATGCGTTACTTGAACGTTCTCTCCTTGGTGGTGGTTGCGCTCGTTGCCGCCGTTCTGGGTTGGAGTATCAACTACGCGGTATCCGGTCAGAATCAAGCGTTGCTGATCCTCCCGTGGGGGAGCCTCGTGGCCGAGGGAGCCGCGGCGGCCGTATTGCTCTATCTGGGCTTGCGACTGCGCGCCTACCGCGATCCTGAAGGGGAGGAGCGGCGTCGTCGTCGTGCCCCGGCCGACCGCAAGCCCTACGACCCCGTGTGGGGAGTGGGCACTGCGGCGGCAGCCCAAGCCGTGGCGTACTATGGCGCGCTCACTGCCGGTTGGCACGCGGGGCTGGGCGTGGACCAGGTCATGCTGCTCGGCGTGCGAACCACCCAGGAACCGCTGTGGTTGTGCGTGGCGCAGATCGTGGCCGGTGTGGTGCTCATGGTGATCGGCTGGATCGTTGAGAATTGGTGCAAGCTGCCGCCGGAGGATCCTGACGCCGAGCGGGACACCCCGTACGGTGGACGTCAGGATCCTTACACCACCGGAGAGGGAGGCTATGCCCGACACCAATGACCTGAGTCCTCAGGGATTGCAGTGGAAACGTGTGTCACCGGATTACATCAAGGTGCGGCTCATTTCGGGCACCATCAGCACGGTGATCTGGACAGTGATCTTCGCCGTTCCGTTGATTCTCGGACTGCTGGGGATCTGGGGTGATTCACCGTCGCTGTGGATGTGGTTCCCGCCCGCCGTGGTGCTGGTGTGGGGCCTGATCGACCTGTGCCTGATTCCCCGTCGTGTCCGGGCGATTGGCTACGCGGAGGAAGCAACCGAACTCTGGTTGCGCAAGGGCATTATTTTCCGCAGCGTCACGGTGGTTCCGTACGGCCGCATGCAGTATGTGGACATCAAGACGGGGCCGCTGCTCAACGCGTTCGGCCTGGCCAACCTGACCCTCCATACGGCGGCGGCCAGTACGGACGCCGATCTCCCGGGCCTGCCCCGGGCCGAGGCCGACCGGTTGCGTGAGGAGCTCACGCGCCGGGGAGAAGAGCTCATGGTGGGGCTGTGATGATCACCCCCGACATGAACGAATCGACACCAGCCGTGCCGAATCAGCAGCACACAGCTCAGCCCGCGTCCGATGGTGAATGGCATCGGGTGCATCCGCTCACTCCGTACGTTCGCAGTTGGCTGCTGATTGTGGCCCTCGTGTGGGGCGTGGGCAACGTGTTCCTGGACGACGTCCTGGCAGCCGTGGTCTACGGCGACCCGCTGGACATGGATTTTGCCGGCACCGTTCAACTGGTGGGTCTGGGCCTGGTGGCCGCCGTACTGTGCGGTGTGGTCGGTCTAGTCATAGGCCTGGGCGTACTTTCGTGGTGGTTCACGCGATACCAGATCACCCCGCAACACGTGCGCTTCCGCAGCGGCGCCATCTTCCGTACGCAACGCCAAGCCCGGTTGGACCGGGTCCAGGGCATCGACATCGAACGTAAGCTCCTGCCCCGGATCTTCGGCTTGGCCTCCCTGAAGTTCGATGTGGCCGACGGCGGCAGCAGCGCCTTGGAACTGTCCTACCTGCGCCGCGACAAGGCGAGGGAATTGCGTCACCAATTGCTCGGAGCGGTTCGCCAAGCCTCGCGGTCCGGCAGCCCCTCCCAGAGCGATGCGCGGAGCATCGGCGGTCACGACGACGTCGCCGCGTTACCGTCCGGCGGAACCGCGCCGCGCGCAGGCGTTCCCCGCCCGGCTCCGTGGGATCACTCGCCGCAGGCGGAGGAACAACGGGCGATACTCGCCCAACACCGCACCGGTCACCCCATGGACGAGGAACGCTCCCGCGAAGTACGGGCTGCCCAGCGTCTGGGTCTACTCACCGACCAGGACGACCAGGATCAGCGGCGCCGCGTGTTCACGGTTCCGACCAGTCGAGTGCTGTTGAGTCTGCTGCTCTCGTGGAGCACGGTTTCCGCCGTGTTCTTCGCGATCGTTGCCGTGGCGGTGTGGCAGTGGGAACCGGAAGCGCTGCGAGTGCTGATCCCCAGTTACCTGCCCGTGGTGATCATGATCGTTTCCGGGCTCTACAGCCGGTTGGAAAGTAGTTGGGGTTTCACCCTGAGCCAGGTGCACGTGGGTGTGCGCGTCCGGTCAGGGCTGCTCAATGAACGTTCCTCCACCATTCCCGTGGGCCGGGTCCAGGCACTGCAGGTGACCAAACCCATGCTCTGGCGGGTTTTCAACGGACATCGGGTCAGGGTCATCACCGCGGGGAAGGGCGGGGCCGATGACCTCGAGGGTTTTCGTTCGCTCGTGCTACCCGTGGGCTCACCGGAACACGTCGCAGAGATCCTGGAGCTCGTGCTGCCTCTCGCGGAACCGCCCACGGAACTCGTGCGGGACGGACTCAACGGAATCGACGGGGACGAGAAGTACACGATCAGCCCCCGCCGAGCCCGCTGGGTGGACCCATTGACGTGGCGGCGCACGGGCTTCGCCATGGATGACGCAGTCTTGGTTCTGCGCTGGGGCCGACTCAACCGCAATGTGAGCGTGGTTCCCCATCACAAGACCCAATCGCTCGGGCTGCAGCAGGGCCCGATCGACCGGCGCATGAGGCTCACCAGTATTCACGCGCACATGATCTCCGGTCCTGTTACCACGGCCATTTACCACTTGGACGTGCAGCAAGCCAGGGATCTCATGATGAGGCAGGCGGAACTGGCTCGGCTGGCCAGGGACCGTGCCAATCACATCGACCTGAACCGATCGCGCGAGGAGATGTCGTGAACGAGCCACAGCAGCGCCCGGGACGCCTGGGCGTGGGAATTATCAGCGCCGGAAAAGTGGGCTCTGTCCTGGGAGCGGCCTTGCGCGCAGCCGGGCACGCCGTGGTGGGGGTATATGCCCACTCCGAAGCCAGCCGGGATCGTGCCGACGCACTGTTGCCGGACGTCCCTGTGCTCGATGTTCCCACCATTGTCGAACGCAGCGAACTGGTGCTGCTGGCAGTGCCGGACGATCAGCTCCCCGGGTTGGTCGAGGGGCTTGGCAAGCTCGGCGCGTGGCAACCGGGTCAACTGGTTGTCCACACCGCTGGTCGCTTCGGAACGGATGTGCTGGAACCGGTGCGCGCGGCCGGCGGCATTGGCCTGGCCATCCATCCGTCCATGACCTTCACCGGGCTCAGTTTGGACCTGCAACGACTCACCGACTGCAGTTTCGGTGTGACAGCGGCGGCCCCCGTATTGCCCATCGCGCAGGCCCTCGTGGTGGAAATGGGGGCCGAGCCCGTGGTGATCGCGGAGGCGGACCGCCCGCTCTACCACGCCGCTCTCGCCCACGGATCGAACCACGTGATGACGCTCATGGGACAGTCCATGCAGCTGCTGCATAAGATCGGTGTCGAACAACCCGATCGTATGTTGGGCCCACTGGTGCGCGCCACCGTGGACAACGCCCTGGCTTCCGGCGAGAACGCACTGACCGGCCCGGTAGCACGCGGAGACGTCAGCACGGTGAGCGCCCACGTCGCTGCGTTGACCGAACTTGCGGGACCGGACGCGGCGCCCTCGGCAGGTAGCGACCTGCTTGACGGGTACCGCGCCCTGGGGCGGCTCACGGCTCAGCGCGCCGCGGCGTCCGGGCGGATCGATGAGGAGACATATCGCGCGGTGCTCACCGCGCTTGAGGGAAAGGACCGCCAGTGACTCAACCCGTGGTGTGCACCACCGTTGACCAGATGCGGGAGGCACTCGACGCACGAGTGGCTGAAGGTGCCACCAGCGTGGGGCTGTTCCCGACCATGGGGGCCTTACACGATGGCCACCTTCGCATTGCGCAGACGGCCAGGGAAGAAAATCAACTGGTTGTGGTTTCCGTGTTCGTGAATCCCCTGCAGTTCGGGCCCAACGAGGATTTCGACAGTTACCCGCGCCAACTCGATCAAGATGTCGCGGGGCTCGCCGATTGCGGGGTCGATCTTGTGTTCGCACCGAGCACCGAGGAAATGTACCCGGGAGGAGTTCCGGTGGTTTCGGTGACCTCCGGTCAGGCCGGTTCCGTATTGGAGGGCGCCACCCGCCCTGGCCATTTCGACGGAGCGCTTACCGTGGTCAACAAACTGTTCACGATTGCCCAGCCCGGCCCGGGCGTTGAATTCCGCGCGTATTTCGGTGAGAAGGACGCCCAACAACTGCTGTTGATGCAAAGAATGGTGCGTGATTTCAATCACCGCGTGGAAATCCGTCCAGTGCCCATCGTGCGTTCGGAGACCGGCCTCGCCCTATCTTCCCGCAACCAGTATTTAACCACCGACGACGCCGCTCACGCCCTGGTGCTCAATCGCACCTTGCACTCGCTGGCGGCGGGCGAACTCACGCTGGAACAGGCCAGGGCAGCGATCAACCGTGAACCGGGTGTCAAACTCGATTACCTGGTCACCGTGGACCCGGATACGCTCGCAGAGGTCGAACCTCGAGCGGGGACGCTGGCGCTCACCGCCGCATGGGTGGGTCCAACCCGCCTCATCGACAATTTGAAGATTTGATCCGACCGCTATCCTGGAGAATTGTGACCGAGCAGCGAGATAACACCACAGCAGCAGATTCCACGCCGGAGCTTTCCGAGCACGAACTCAACGATCAGATGTCGTTCCGTGCCGCCAAGCGTAAGGCCATCGAAGAATCGGGTGTATCTGCCTACCCCGTGGGCGTTGACCGCACTCACACGCTCGCTCAGGTGCGCGAAGGCTACGAGCATTTGGAAGCCGGCCAGGAAACCGATGACGTGGTGACCGTGGCCGGTCGCGTGATTCACGTACGCAACACCGGCAAGCTGTGTTTCGGAACCCTGCAGGAGGGGGACGGCACACGCCTGCAGGTCATGATCTCCAAGGCCAACGTGGGCGAGGACGCCCTGGCCGATTGGAAGGCCCAGGTCGATCTGGGTGACTTCGTGGCCGTGACGGGTCGCGTGATCAGCTCCAAGCGTGGCGAGCTGTCGGTGATGGCTGATTCCTGGCGCATGGCGTCCAAGGCGCTGCGCCCGCTACCCACACTTCACAAGGAACTGAGCGAAGAAACCCGGGTCCGCCAGCGCTACCTGGACCTCATTGTGCGACCCCAGGCACGAGAGGTCGTGCTGACCCGTTCACTGGTCACCCGCACGGTTCGCCGTGTGCTGGAGGAGCGCGGGTACATCGAAATCGAAACCCCCATCTTGCAACTCATCCACGGCGGCGCGGCGGCGCGGCCTTTCGAAACGCATCTCAACGCGTTCGATCAGGACATGACGCTGCGCATTGCCACCGAGTTGCACTTGAAGCGAGCCGTGGTGGGGGGAATTGAGAAAGTTTTCGAACTCGGACGGGTATTCCGCAATGAGGGCGTGGATTCAACCCACAGTCCGGAGTTCACCACGCTGGAGGCCTATGAGGCCTACGCGGATCAATTCGTGATGGCTGAACGGATCAAAGAAATTATTCAGTCGTGTGCCTCGGCTCTCGGTGTTGAGGGTGTTGATACTGATCAGGGCCGTATCGAGCTCTTCGGTGAATGGGAATGGGTTTCCGTCTACCCGGCATTATCGGAAGCAGTTGGGCAGGAAATCACCCCGGATACGGCTGCAGAAACCTTGCGGGAGATCGCTGCGCAGCGCGAGATCTCCGTGGATCCTTCCTGGGATGCGGAAAAGCTCGTGGTCGAGCTGTTCGGCGAAATTGTGGAGCCACAGTTGATTCAGCCCACATTCGTTTATGATTACCCGCCTTCCGCTCAGCCTCTGGCTCGCCCGCACCGCGAAAAGCCGGGACTCATCGAGGCGTGGGATTTGATTATCGGGGGTATGGAGCGAGGAACTGCCTTCTCCGAGCTGATAGACCCGGTCATTCAGCGCGATCGCCTCACAGAGCAGTCCACCAAGTCTGCCGCCGGAGATGTCGAGGCCATGCAGCTGGATGAGGACTTCCTGCGGGCCCTCGAGTACGGAGCGCCGCCCATGGGCGGGTTGGGGCTCGGCCTGGACCGCCTAGTCATGCTCTTCACCAACCTGGGGGTCAGAGAGACCATTCTGTTCCCGCTCATGAAGCCCGAGTGAGCGGATACCAGCAGGTAAGTGCCAGTAATCATTCAGGGCAGTAGGGGACAATAGCCGTCATGGAGTATCTATCCGTTTTCTTGCCCTCTCTCGGCGTGGGCCTCATTTTCTACTTGGTCATGCGCTGGCTTTTCCGCGGTGACCGGGCAGAACGTTCCGCCCAGGCGAATGTGGAGCAAGATGCCGAGCGTTGGTACGAACAACTCAAGGAACGCGAAGGTGACCAGGTCCCCTTTGGTTACCAAGATGTAAGCACCAAGAAGAAACGTGGTTTAGAACTCAAGAACTCCATTCCCATCAGGGACACCCCTCAGGATAAATAACGCTGCACATTTATCTCATCGTGACATTAGTGGCTAATCATGTCATGATAGGACCGCGTGAAACACTCGCGTTCTTGAGTGCTTATCCGGCTGAGGTCTAGAGGAATGATCTAGATCATCGCAAGGGAATAGGGGCTAATCGGGGGACACGTTCACGCACATTGACACGATGTGTGTCTTTCCATGTGGAGAGCATGCGTGACAACCAAAGTCTCACTAATTTTGACATGACCCCTCCACGGGGTGATGAGGAGGATCCGACATGGCACAGACAGTCAAGATCATTCTTGAAGACGACATCGATGGCGGCTCGGCAGATGAGACCATCCGTTTCGGTCTCGACGGCGGACAGTACGAAATCGACCTGAATTCCGCCAACGCCACCAAGTTGCGTGAGGCACTGCGTCCTTACGTGTCCAAGGCGCGCCGTGCGTCGGCAAAGACCAACCGCGGGGCCACCACGCGCCCCAACCGTTCGGGCAACCCCGAGACCCCCAAGATTCGTGCGTGGGCCAAGGAGCAGGGTTTCCAGGTGTCCGATCGTGGACGTATCCACCAGGACATCCAGGACAAGTACTACGACGCTCACAAGTAAGAAATGGTTGGTCCGCTGAGTTGAGATAGCGGCTCAGCACGGCACCATTCGCGGCCTCCGGGAATGACGTTTCCCGCAAGGCATCGTGACGGCCGGAATGCACC
>NZ_BAAAQA010000006.1:57139-59922 GCF_039531425.1 Kocuria atrinae | reverse complement strand
GGGGGCATTCCGGCCGTTGTCGTTGCCGGGCACAACAGGTTTTAGCTCTGGGCTATACATCGTGCGCCAGCGGCGAACAGTGCCCATAAACGCTCTTGAGGTGCCTAGCATCGTTTGCAGACATCAATAGAGGAGTATCCATGTTCGAACGCTTCACCGACCGCGCCCGCCGGGTCGTGGTGCTGGCCCAGGAAGAGGCCAGGATGCTCAACCACAACTACATCGGTACCGAGCACTTGCTGCTCGGTTTGATTCACGAGGGCGAGGGCGTAGCAGCCAAGGCTCTCGATTCGATGGGCATCACCCTGAGCTCGGCGCGCGAACAAGTACAAGACATCATCGGGCCGGGCCAGCAGGCCCCGTCCGGTCACATTCCCTTCACACCCCGTGCCAAGAAGGTGTTGGAGCACTCGCTGCGTGAAGCATTGCAGCTGGGTCACAACTACATCGGCACCGAACACATCCTGCTGGGCATTATCCGCGCCGGCGAGGGCGTGGCGTCTCAGGTGCTGATCAAGCTGGGCGCTGACCCCGCCAAGGTGCGGGCAACGGTGCTCGAGCTGATTTCGGGGTACCAGTCCGGTAATGCCGGTGGCGAGAAAGAAGCCGCCGGAGTCGGCACCGGTGGCCGGGCCGAGGGCACCCCCGCGGGCTCCGCAGTGTTGGACCAGTTCGGTCGCAACCTGACCGCAGCCGCACGCGAATCCAAGCTTGACCCGGTCATCGGCCGGTACAAGGAAATGGAACGCGTGATGCAGGTGCTGTCACGCCGTACCAAGAACAATCCCGTGTTGATCGGCGAGCCCGGCGTGGGTAAGACCGCCGTGGTCGAGGGCCTGGCCCAGGCAATCGTGCGCGGAGACGTGCCCGAGACCCTCAAGGACAAGCACCTCTACACCCTGGATCTGGGTTCGCTGGTCGCCGGTTCGCGCTACCGCGGTGACTTCGAGGAACGCCTCAAGAAGGTGCTCAAGGAGATCCGCACGCGCGGCGACATCATCCTGTTCATCGACGAGATCCACACCCTGGTGGGTGCCGGTGCCGCCGAGGGCGCAATCGATGCCGCCTCGATCCTCAAGCCCATGCTGGCTCGCGGTGAGCTCCAGACCATTGGTGCCACCACGCTGGACGAGTACCGCAAGCACATCGAGAAGGACGCCGCCCTGGAGCGTCGTTTCCAGCCCATTCATGTGGATGAGCCTTCGGAAGCGCACGCCGTGGAGATCCTCAAGGGTCTGCGCGACAAGTACGAGGCCCACCACCGCGTGTCCATCACGGATGAGGCGCTGGAAGCTGCCGTGCACATGTCCGCCCGCTACGTCTCGGACCGATTCCTGCCGGACAAGGCCATTGACCTGATCGACGAGGCCGGTGCCCGCCTGCGCATCAAGCGCATGACGGCTCCGCCGGAGATCAAGGCCCTGGACGAGAAGATCGCGGACACCAAGCGCGCCAAGGAAGCCGCCATCGACGGCCAGGAGTACGAGAAGGCCGCTTCGCTGCGAGATGACGAGCAGAAGCTCATTACCGAGCGCGAGGAGAAGGACAAGGCTTGGCGCGACGGCGACGACCAGATCTCCGAGGTCACCCCCGAGGTCATCTCGGATGTGCTCTCCGCGTCCACGGGTGTCCCCGTGTACAAGCTGTCGGAGGAAGAGTCCGGTCGCTTGCTGCACATGGAGGACGAGCTGCACAAGCGCGTCATCGGTCAGAACGAGGCCATCAAGGCCCTGTCCCGGTCGATTCGCCGTACCCGTGCGGGTCTGAAGGATCCGAGGCGCCCCGGCGGCTCGTTCATCTTCGCCGGTCCCACCGGTGTCGGTAAGACTGAGCTGGCCAAGGCACTCGCGGAGTTCTTGTTCGGCGACGAGGACGCGCTGATCACCCTGGACATGTCCGAATACCAGGAGAAGCACACGGTCTCACGGCTGTTCGGTGCTCCTCCGGGATACGTGGGCTACGAAGAGGGCGGTCAGCTCACCGAGAAGGTGCGCCGCAAGCCGTTCTCCGTGGTGCTCTTCGACGAGGTCGAGAAGGCACACCAGGACCTGTTCAACTCACTGCTGCAGATCCTCGAGGACGGTCGACTGACCGACTCGCAGGGTCGCGTGGTGGACTTCAAGAACACGGTGATCATCATGACCACCAACCTGGGTACCAAGGACATCTCGCGGACCGTTCCCGTGGGCTTCCAGGCCTCGGACGACGTAGCCACCTCCTACGACCGTATGCAGGCCAAGGTGCAGGAGGAGCTCAAGGAGCACTTCCGTCCGGAGTTCCTCAACCGCGTGGACGAGACCATTGTGTTCCCGCAGCTGAGTCAGGAAGAAATCCTCAAGATCGTGGACCTCTTCGTGGCCCGCCTGCAGCAGCGACTGCGCGAACAGGACATGTCCATCTCGCTCACGGACCCCGCCAAGGTGCTCATGTCCGAGAAGGGCTACGACCCCGCCATGGGCGCGCGTCCGTTGCGTCGCGCCGTGCAGCGAGAAATCGAGGACCAGCTGTCCGAGAAGATCCTGTTCGGCGAGATCTCCTCCGGTGAGAAGATCACTGTGGATGTGGAGGGCGAAGGTGACGAGCGGAAGTTCACGTTCTCATCTACTCCCATGTCCGAGCTGTCGGACGAGGAACTGGATGAAATCCACAACACGCCGTCGCTGACCGACAACGACGACAGCGAGTCCGGTAGGGACGTTCCCCGCTCACCCAACACGGGTGGCTTCGGGGACGGCCCCGCTCAGGCCCAGGCCTAGGCGAAAGGACCTCTAGAACGCCACGAG